>NZ_CP104213.1:2487500-2737500 GCF_025244745.1 Deinococcus rubellus | reverse complement strand
CTGGAGCAGCGCGTTGAGCAACTCGGCAGCATGACGCCCGCGCCGACCGACACCGCCGCCCCCGCGCCGTTCGACAACTCGGCCAACGAGCAGACCCAGGCCGACCTGCAAGACCAGGTTTCGACCGTGCAGGATCAGGTGTCGACCAACACTGACGATATCGCCACCAACGGAAGCGCGATTGCCGACCTGCAAGGCCAGATCAGCGATTTCACCACCCGTGCCGATGATCTCCAGGCCAACTACGACACGCTGCGCGCCGACGTGGACGACAACGCCAGCAGCATCGCGGCCCTCAACGACCTGACCGTCTTGCTGAACCAGGACATCCTGAACCTGCAAGACCGCGCCAGCGCCATCGAGGCGGCCCAGGCTGACTTCGTTCAGCGTGCCGACTTCGACAACCTGGTGGGCCGCGTGGCGGTCACGGAAACCAAGATCACCGATTTTGGCAACCGCATCAGCGCGCTGGAGAAGAACGCCTTCAGCATCAAGCCTACCCTCACCGCCACCTACTTCGTGGCCCGCGCTGACCGCGAAATGGATATTGACCGTCTCTTTCCCGGCACCAAGTTCAGCACCGGCGACGACGGCGACAGTGCCACCACCGACACCCCGGTGGACTACGTGGATCTGGGCAACAATCAGACGAAGGTGGTCAATAACGCCAACGGTCTGTACGGCTTCTCGACGGATACCTACACCTATGCTGTGGTCTTGACCAACCCCACCGCCAATACCAACAAAACGGTGACTTACACGGCGGCGCGTGGGACTCAGCCCGCCTATACCATCTCGGCGGCTGACACGGCCCTGGGCTTTACCCAGGCAGGCACGCCAGTTGAAGTTGGCACCCAGGCGGTCAACAGCGAGGGTGCAACCACCCTCGACTTCGGCATTGACTTCAGCAACAAGGGTGCCTTCAGCAGCGGCACCAGTGCCAACACCGGCGCTTACCTCACCAGCGCGGGCGGCGTGACCATCAAGTCGGTGGATGTCCAGTTCGGCATCACCGCCAACCCCTCACTGACCGGTACCCAGACCGCTTCTGACCTGGCCCACTACCCGGCCATCACCGATTCCAACGGCTACACCTACGAGCCGCTGTTCTTCTACTTCAAGAACGGCACGGCGGTCTTCACGGTGGGCAACAGCCCCGTAACGGTGGACTTTGGCCGCAGCCTCAAGACCAAGTTCAGCGATTACATTTTCGACAACAATCTCGATGGGCGTGGCGACGGCTATGCGGTGACGGTGGACGGCAGCAACCTGCCGGTACTGGGCGCGTTCAAGCCGATCATCAAGGCCATCTACGGCAGCAGCAACCTGACGTACGACGCGACTGGAGCCAACGTTCACGCTACCACCGGAGCCAACGGCGATTACCGCTACTACCGTGGCGTGCGCGCCGAGATCACCCCGATTGGTACCCTCAAGCTGGGCCTGAACTATGCCCAGGAAGGCCGGGATACCGTCGGCACCCAGCTGGCCATCAATGGCGTGCAGAACGTCGTCGCCTACGGTGCGGACGCCCACGGCGGACTGTTCGGCTTCCAGATTGACAGCGAGTACGCCCGCAGCACCGTGACGGGCACCCCCACCGACAACTCCACCACCCAGCGGACTGCGACTGCCTTCTACGGCAAGGCCAGCGGCGCGGTGGGTCCGGTCCGCGTGTACGACCTCAACTACCGCAGCATCGGCGCGGGCTACGACAAGTACGCCGCGATCTCCGAGGCCAACCCCGGTGACACCACGAACGGCAGCACCACGCCCTACAACCGGGGTGACCGCGCGGCGACTTATCTGTCCAACGGCGTGTATGTTGCTCAGGACCCGACGCCCGGCCAGGTCGGCGCAGGCGCGGAAGTCGGCGGCGCGCTCGGCCCGGTGGCAGTGGGTGGGTACTACAACACCCAGACCATCGAGGGCGGCAGCCTGGGCCAGAAAGACGCCAACGGCATCGTGGACTTCGGCGTGACCGCCAAGGTCAACCTGCTGAACCTGGTCACCGTGCGCGGCGGCTACTACGGCCTCTACGCTGGCGCACAGTCGGCGGACGTGAGCAACTCGGTCAAGGGCGACGGCACCCGCTACGGGGTGCGCGCCGACGTGACGCCGGGCCTGGGTCTCTCCATTGGCGCGTTCTACCGTGATTTGTCGCTCAGCGGCAACCGCGCCCAGAACGATGTGCTGGCCTATGACGCTGCAGGCGACACCTCCACCCTGTTTGCCAACAGCCGTTACGGTGCTTACTACATGCTCGCTGGCAACACCCTTACCAATCAGAGCGGCTGCGGTGCCCAGCACCCCGGTACGGGCCTGACTGATACCGACGCTGTCGGCGGCGCACTGACCTTCAGCCTGGCCGCCTTCTCGGATGCGACCTGCTACAGCGAGTACGGCGCGGAAATCATGCATGACGGCGCGCTGCCCACCGCCCTGGTCAAGAACCTGACCCTGCGCTTCGGCTACGCCGCCCGCTACCGCAACGCCACCAGCAGCTACAGCGGCTCGGCCCTCTACGCCGACGGTCTGTACAACGCCAAGCTCGGCTTCCTCAACGCCAACATCAAGGCGCTGTACAACAGCACTGGTTTCGATCAGGGCAGTGAGCCGACTGTGGCTGACGTCCGCACCATTGCTGCCGGAGCCAAGGTCAGCACCGACACCCTCGACACCATCTTCAAGCCCAGCGTCGAAGGCCAGGTCGGCTACCTCAGCCGCAACTACTCCGGTACCAGCACCGCCAACGGCGACTACGACGTGTCGGGCCTGAGCTACCGCGCCGGAATCAAGCTCCACGACTTCCTGCTGCCCACCGGCCAGCTGGCCGTCTACTACGCGGGCCTCAACGCCAAGAACCGCGCCTATACCCCCTGGACCAACAGCACCGACAACACGGCGGGCTCCTACGGTGACCAGAACACCGGCACCACCATCAACCAGAACGGTCTGTACGTGGAAGGCAACTACTACGACCTGTCGTTCGCCTACGGCCTCTACAACCTGAGTGCCGTCGACACCAACGGCAACCAGGTCGCCCTGCCCAACGGCCAGGCAGCCAAGGGCTCGACCTTCAAGATCACCTACAAGGTCGGCTTCTAAGCTTCTCTCCAAGCGCAGCGAGCTTCACCCCCGAGCATCCCCGCCCTGTGCGGGGGTGTTTTTTTGTGTTGGCTTACGCTGTGACGCGTAGGCCTTACCCCGGCACGCAAAGCTCTACACTACTGGGCATGATTTCTGTCTTCGGTCACCTCAATCCCGATACCGACGCGGTCACGGCGGCGCTGGTCTACGCCCACCTGCTCTCTCGCACCGGCACCCCAGCCACTGCCTACCGCCTGGGCGACCTCAACCTGGAAACTGCCTACGTGCTGCGTGAAGTGGGCCTGGACGCTCCTGAGCTGCTCTCCAGTCTGGCGGCGGGCAGCCCGGTGGCGCTGGTGGACCACAACGAATCGGCCCAGAGCCTGCCTAATTTGATTGACCTGGACGTGCGGTACGTCGTGGACCACCACAAGCTCGGCGACCTGACGACCAGCCAGCCCGCTCTCCTGCGCTTCGAGCCACTGGGCTGCACCGCCACGCTGCTGCTCAAGCTCCACCGCGAGGCGGGGCTGTCTATCGAACCGGTGGACGCCCGGCTGATGCTGAGCGCCGTTCTCTCGGATACCCTGCACTTTCGCAGCCCCACCACCACCGACGCCGACAGGGACGCAGCGGCATTTCTCGCGCCCATCGCGGGCATTGATGACGTGGCGGGCTACGCCATGCAGATGTTCGCGGCCAAGAGTAACCTCGGTGATATTGCCGCAGACAAGCTGCTGAAAATGGACTACAAGGTCTTTCCCTTCGGCACGCAGACCTGGGGGTTGGGAGTCGTCGAGACGACCAATCCCGCCTATGTTTTCGGGCGGCAGTCCGAACTGCTCAGTGCCATGCAGGCTGAGAAAGCTGCTGCGGGTCTCGGCGGCATTCTGCTGAGCGTGGTGGATATCTTGAACGAGACCAACCGCACCCTGATCGTGTCGGAGCACGAGGCCGAGGTGGTACGGGCCGCCTTTGGGGCCGGGACGCAGGACAATGTCGCCGATCTGGGCCACCTGATCAGCCGCAAGAAACAGATCGTTCCGGCCCTCGAAGCCCACTTTGCCGACTGAGCGCCTGCCCGCTGCCAGGATGACCAATCTCGACTGGCTCTATGCCCGCCAGCGCTTCGGCATTCACCCTGGTCTGGGCCGGGTGCAGGACCTTCTGCATGCCCTGGGCGATCCGCAACGGGCCTTCCGGACCGTGCTGGTGGGCGGCACCAACGGCAAGGGCAGCACGGCGTCGACGCTCGCGGCCATGCTGGGGGCATCGGGTGAGCGGGCGGCCCTGTTTACCAGCCCGCACCTCACCCGCTTCGCCGAGCGCTTTGTGGTGAGCGGTCAGGAAGTGCCGTTGGAAACGGTGAGCGCCGCCCTCAACCGGATTCGCCCGCAGGCCGAGGCATTGGGCGCGACCTTTTTCGAGATCGTGGTGGCGCTGGCCTGCCGACTCTTTGCCGAGGTCGGGGCTGAGGTGGCCGTTATGGAAGTCGGTCTGGGCGGACGGTTGGACGCCACCAATGCGCTCGATCCAGTGCTGAGCGTCGTGACCGGGGTGGCGCTCGACCACACCGAGATTCTGGGCGGTACCCTGGAGCTGATCGCTGCCGAGAAGGCGGGTATTCTGCGTCCGGGCGGGCCTGCTGTGACGGGCATCGTGCCGGAGCTGCTGCCGATTCTGGAGCGGACCGGGGCCGACGTGTGGGCGCTGGGCCGCGAGGCACGCCTCGAAGTCGTCTCGCGGGGCTGGCAGGGTGCTGACATCACGCTGGAGAGTCCTGCCGGAAACGTCACCTTCCAGACGCCGCTGCTGGGCGCGCACGGTGCGAGGAACGCTGGGCTGGCCGGGCTGGCGGCCCAGAGGCTGGGTCTGGACTCAGCGGCCATTCGAGCGGGTGCGGCGGGGGTGCGCTGGCCGGGTCGTCTGGAAAAGCTGGCTTGGCACGGGCGCGAAGTGCTGCTCGACGGGGCGCACAACCCCGACGGCGCGCAGGCACTGGGCGCGGCGCTGCGTGAGCTGGGGGTCGGCCAGGTGCCCGTCATCTTCGGCGCGGCGGGTGACAAGGACCTCGCCGGGGTCGTGGCTGCGTTGGAACCGTTTGCCAGCAAAGTGATTTTGACGCGCGCCCGGCTCAGCCCACGTGCCGCCGACCCGCAAATGCTCGCCCGTCTCTTCAGCGTCCCGACTCAGATTGCCGATACACCTGCTGAGGCGCTCAACTCGTTGCCGCCGGGCCTGAGCGTGGTGTGCGGCAGCCTGTATCTGGTAGGCGAGGTGCGGCCCCTGCTGACCGGCGAGGTGGGAGAAGCGCGGGAGAGATGGCAGTGAGAGCGGTGCTCGGGAATGGGCTTGTGGGAGAACGTTTTCCCATGGGCATTGACTGAGCGCCAATCGAGGCCATTTGGCTGAGCCGGGCCACTTCCTATTCAGCTTTTGGTCCGGTGCTAGCTTAAACGGTATGACGTTTGATCAGATGGGTTCTTCAGCCAGCACCGTCAGCTCTCTTGACGACCTCAAGCGCCGCCTCAACTTGATCAGCGACCTTGCCGCAGCGCAGGGCATGATGTCCTGGGATCAGGAAACCCAGATGCCGCCGGACGCGGCGCGGGTGCGCGGCCTTCAGATGGCGTCGCTGGCCGGGCTGACCCACCAGCTTTTCACGGCGGCGGAAACGCAACACCTGCTGGAAGCCGCCGAGGCCCAGGCCGGGCCAAGTGAATTCGACGCCGACCTCTTGCGGGTGACGCGGCGCGATTACGACAAGGCCACCAAGCTGCCGACCGCCTTCGTGGAGGAGCTGGCCCAGGCCAAAAACGATGCCCACCACGCCTGGATCAAGGCGCGGGCCGAAAACGACTTCGCCCACTTCGCGCCGTACCTGACGCGGGTGCTTGATCTGACCCGCCGCTACGCCGAACTGGTCGGCCACGACGCGCACCCCTACGACGCCCTGCTCGACGACTACGAACCCGGCATGAAGACCGCCCAGGTGCGCCAGATCTTTGCCGACCTGCGTGAGCGGACCCTGCCGCTTCTCAGAAAAATCGTGGCGGCGGGTGACGCGGCCGATTACGGCGTGCTGACGCGCCCCTTTCCGGCGGCGGCGCAGCGGGAGTTCTCGCTCAAGGTGGCGCGGGAGGCGTTCGGATTGCAGCCCAGCTTCTCGCGGCTCGACGTATCGGCCCACCCCTTCCAGACCAATTTCAGCACCGACGATCTGCGGATCACCACCCGCTTCGATGAGCAGTACTTCCCGATGAGCCTCTTCGGGACCTGGCACGAGACCGGGCACGCCATGTACGAGCATGGGGTGGGCCGCGAACTGGAGCGCACACCGCTGTCGCGCGGAGCCAGCCTGGGCGTTCACGAAAGTCAGTCGCGGATGTTCGAGAATCTGCTGGGCCGCTCACGGGCCTTCTGGCAGCGTTACTTCGGCGGGCTCGCCGGAGCCGCGCCGGAGGTGGCCGCCGGGCAGGACGCCGAATCCATTTACCGCGCCGTCAACCGCGTTCAGCCGAGCCTCATTCGGGTGGAGGCCGACGAGGTGACCTACAACTTCCACATCATGCTGCGCTTCGAGCTGGAACTGGCGCTGCTGGACGGCGAGCTGAGTGTGGCCGGGTTGCCCGCCGCCTGGAATGCCAAGATGCAGGAATACCTGGGTCTGACCCCGCCGGATGATGCCGAGGGCGTGTTGCAAGACGTTCACTGGTCGGCGGGCCTGATCGGCTACTTCCCGACCTACAGCCTCGGCAATCTGCTGAGCGTGCAACTGCTCGACGCCGCCCGCCGGGTGCCCGAGATCGCCGCCGGAATCGAGCGGGCCGACTACGCCCCACTGCGCGAATGGCTGCGCGTCAACGTGCATCAGTATGGCCGCCGCCGCACGCCCGGCCAGATCGTGCAGGACGCCACCGGGCAGCCATTGAGTGCTGACGCCTACGTGAAGTACCTGCACGAGAAGTATGGAGACATCTACGGCTTTGAGGCCTGAGTCGACCCCGCAACGCAGCGAGGTACTGCTGATCGGTGGCCGCGCCGGGGTGGGGAAGACCAGCCTCGCCGCCGAGCTGCACCATCAGCTCTCGGTGAAGCGGGTCAAGCACGCCGTCATCGAGGGCGACAACCTCGATCTGGCGTATCCGCCACCCTGGGACCATGGCCTGGCCGAACAGAACCTGAAGGCCATCTGGCAGAATTACCGTGCCCTCGGCTACCGGCGGCTGATCTACACCAATACCGTCAGCGTGCTGCAGAGCGCTGATCTGGCGAGGGCACTGGGCGACGATCCGCTGGTCGTGGCCGCGCTGCTGACCGCCTCGGACGACACGGCGCGGGCCAGGTTACAGGGGCGGGAAATCGGCGCGGGGCTAGAGACGCATGTTGAAAAAAGCAGCAAGCGGGCCGCCGAACTTGATCGGCAGACGCCCGTCTGGGTTCAGCGCTTCGGCACCGATGGCCGGACGATTGGTGAGCTGGGCACGGAGGTGCTGGCCTGGCTCGGCTGGACCTGAGCGGCCTGAACCCTATGGACTGAGTTTTACACCGCCCGTTTCTGCTCGGTCTGCGCCACCAGGTAGGCGCGGGTGGCGCTCAGCCAGATCTGGGCCAGCTTGCTGTGGGGGTGCTGGCGCTCGCTGAGGGCGTCGGCACTGCGGGTCAGGTGGCGCTCAAGCTGGCGCACTGCGCCGAGGCCACCCTCGTTCTCGGCGGCGATCAGGGTATTGAGGACGGAGGTGGGGTGAAGCTGGCCGAGCCGCAAGCTCAGGGCAATATCGTCAATGGCGCGCATAGGGTCCTCCGGGTGAAGGCAAGCTCAGAACGCTGCTCTTGATTACGATATTAGCGTACTCGGCTCGCCTCTTCAAGAACTTGGCCTGCTCCATTCTGTCTTGACCGGATTCGGGCGCGGTGCTACACTCCACCTTGAGGGTGCGAAATTCTGTAAATACCAGAAGGTATCGGCAGGGCCGCATCCTGAGCCAGAGCAACTCAAGTCACCCTTCGGCTGAACCCAGCGCCAGCAGTTGCGGGGCGATTCTTCTGGGCGAGGCTGGCTCTTACCACACCGGGAGGTGAAGCATGAAATTACACGAACGATTGCGCGAGTTACGCAGCGAGCGCGGGCTGCGCCTCAAAGACGTGGCGGAGACGGCCAGCATCAGCGTGCCCTACCTGTCCGACCTTGAGCGCGGACGCACCAACCCCAGCCTGGATACCCTCCAGACGCTGGCGGGGGCCTACAACATCACGGTGCACGACCTGCTCGAAGGGGTCGAGTTCTACGGACAGAACACCGAAGGAGCCATGCCCAAGGGACTGGCCGATCTGGTGGCCGATCCCACCCTTGGTGCTCAGATCACGCCTGACTGGGTGCGGACCCTGGCCCGCATCGAGCTGCGCGGCAAACGCCCACGCGACAAGGGTGACTGGTACGAGATCTACCTGCACCTCAAGCGCATTCTGGACTGAAATTCAAAAATGCGATTTCTGGCCCGTCCTCTTCTTTTTGAAGGGGCGGGCTATTCCGCTTTCATAAGTTCTAGTGTTCAGTCAGTAGCAGCACAGGAGAGGCCATGAAGCCGACGGGCAACGCAGATGCTGAAACTGTTTCCGCCAAAATTACCGAACGGATTGCGGCGCTGCCAGACTGGAGAGGGGAGACACTGGCCCGCGTCCGGCAGCTCATTTTTGAGACCGATCCCGAGATGCAGGAGGAGTGGAAATGGGAGAAGCCGACCTCTCCTGGCATCCCGGTCTGGTCGCATGAAGGCGGCGTCTGTACGGGCGAAGTGTACCAGCAGGCCGTGAAGCTCACTTTTTTTCGCGGGGCCGCCATTGCCGATCCGGAGCGGCTCTTCAATGCCAGCTTAACCGGCGGGACGCGGCGGGCTATTGATCTGCGCGAGGCAGAAGAAATTGACGAGGTGGCCTTCAAGCGGCTCATCGGCGCGGCGGTGGCGGCCAATGTTGCCGCTCGCGCTGATCGGACCGCCAGGAAGAAAACTACTTTCTGAGCACCCGGAACAGTTCGGCGGAGCCCACGCCCACCGACTCGCCCGCTCCGGCGAAAAAGCCCCGCATATTGTCGCCGCTGCCGCCGTTCTGGCTGACGTGCTGCGCGAGGGCCCGCACCTTGGTGTCAATGACGCCGCTGATGTCCACCGCCGCGTCGGGCCGCCGGGTCTGGAACAGGTAGACGGGCGGTTTGCCCGCGCCCAGCGTGTGCCAGAACTTCAGAAACTCGCGTGCCGATCCCTGATGATCGACGTGCAAATAAGGCAGCGACGGATAAGTGGGGTCGAAGACGAACACGGCGTCGGGTCTGACCTCATCGTAGATGCGCTCGATTTCCGGCAGAAAGCGGGGGTCTTTGGCCACGCCCCGGTCGGGCAGGGCCAGCGAAGTGATGTGGGTATAGCCGTTGATTGTTCCGGCGGCGGCCTGCTCGGCGCGGCGGGTAGTGGCCAGATCCGGCGACCTGGTGCGGTTCGGTCCCTTCTCGCCGTCGGTGGCGACGACCACCTGCACATTCGCTCCGTTGTCAGCCAGCCGCCGCAGTGTGCCGCCGATGTACCATTCCAGGTCGTCCGGGTGGGCGACGATGGCCAGCACCGTCTTTTTGCTCAGCAGCTCCTGGCCTGCCTTGAGCGCCGCCGAGGGCGTGTCGGTGAGCTGCGTCGTGAAGACGGCGGTGCAGGCAGTGCCGATCAGCGCCAGCGCCAGCAGCCACAGCAGCGGCCTGCGACGCCTGGTGGTCTTGCCGGTGAGGCGGGTCATGGCCGCAGTCTACCGGGTCATCTGCTCTCTTCAGGACAAGACTTTGTTCATACCCGTCCAGCCCGCCCCACCATCCCCCGGCGCGGCTGGACCTAGAGGCTGGTTGAGAGGGAATCGAAGTTTGACGGGATGATTTTGTCGCTGGCAAACTGGACGGATGGATCGCCGTGCGTACCCAAGTGATGTAGATGACGAGACGTACCACTTTTTATTGCCGTACCTGGCCTTAACCCCTGAGGATGCCCCGCAGCGGAAATTTCCGCTGCGAGAGGTCTTGAATGCGTTGTTGTGGATGAGTCGAACGGGGGCGCAATGGGCATTTCTGCCGCACGATCTTCCACCAGCAGAAGTGGTCCGCAGTCAGGCGAAGCGGTGGTTCGAAGCGGGGTGCTTTGAGAACGCCGTACACGACTGACGGATGCTCAGTCGCGTTCAACAGCAACGTGCCGGCGAGCCGACGGCGATCATCATCGACAGCCGCACGTTGCAAAGCACCCCGGAAAGTGGTCACCGTGCCGGGTTCGATGGAGCGAAGAAGCGCAAGGGTACCAAGGTCCATCTGGCGGTGGATACGCTGGGTCACCTGTTGACCTTGACCACGTCGCCGGCCAACGAACAGGATCGCGCGCAGGTAGAGGCGCTGTGTCACAGCGCCCAGGAGCTCACAGGTGGGATGCTGGAGGTCGTATTTGCCGATCAGGGCTACACCGGAGAACAAGCGCAGAATGCGGCGCGCAAAAGCAATATTGAGTTGATCGTCGTGAAGCGTCCGGACGCTTCACGGGGATTTGTCTTGCTGCCGAAACGATGGGTGGTGGAACGTTCGCTGGCGTGGTTGTCGCGCTTTCGTCGATTGGGGCGTGATCTGGAACGGCTGTCCTCGACCTTGATCGGCTTCCACTTCGTCGCCGCCTGCGTTCTGTTACTGACTAAACTCAGGCCCATCCTTGGATAGGCTGTCCACCAGCCTCTAGACTTCCGGCATGACCCGATCCGCCACCGTTCACCGTCAGACCTTAGAGACCGACATTCGAGTGGAACTTGACCTCGACACGCCCGGCGCAGCGCTCGCCAGCGGGCACGGCTTTTTCGACCACATGCTCGAACAGCTCTCGCGTCACGGACGGCTGGGCCTGACGGTGCAGGCCACGGGCGATCTACACATCGAGCCGCACCACCTCATTGAGGATACCGGCATCACGCTGGGACAGGCGCTCAGTCAGGCACTGGGCGACAGAAAAGGCATCGAGCGCTACGGCAGCGCCTTCGTACCGATGGACGAGACCCTGGCGCATGTGGTGGTCGATCTCTCGGGCCGCGCCCACCTGGCCTTCGAGCCGGAAACGCTCGACGTGTGGGGATCGGCGGGCGACTTTACCCACTATCATCTGCGCGAATTTCTGCGTGGATTCTGTAACCACGGCGGCGTGACCCTGCACGTGCGCCTGCTCGCGGGCCGGGAAGCGCACCACGTCATCGAGGCGATCATGAAGGCGTTCGCCCGTGCCCTGCGCGACGCGGTGGCGGTGACGAGTGCCGATCTGCCGAGCACCAAGGGCGCGCTGTGACCCCGCCGCCTGACCTGGACGTTCTCCTTCTTGACTACGGCGCGGGCAATCTCCGCAGCGCCGAAAAAGCCCTGGTGCGGGCGGGCATGACGGTCAAAGTGACGGGCACTCCCGCCGATCTGGCCGGAGCCGCCGGAATCGTGGTGCCGGGGCAGGGGCACTTCCGGCAGGTGATGGAGGCGTTTGACGAGAGCGGCTTTCGTGAACCGCTACTCTCGGCGGTGGCGTCCGGCACGCCGCTACTGGGCATCTGCGTGGGCATGCAGATGCTCTTTGAAGGCTCCGAGGAAGCGCCGGGCGTCTCCGGCCTGGGACTCATTCCCGGTAGGGTGCGGCGCTTCACCGCGCAGCCGGGCCACAAGGTGCCGCAGATGGGCTGGAACAGCTTGCAGCCGGTGGGCGACTCGCCGCTGCTGCGCGGCCTGACGGGCGGCGAGGGATCAGCGGGCTACGCTTACTTCGTCCACAGCTACTACGTGCCTGCTGAGGTGCCGGTGGACGCCGGGGCCGTCACCGAGTACGGTGTGCCCTTCTGGTCGGTGATCAGCCGGGGCAACATCCACGCCACCCAGTTTCACCCGGAAAAGAGTGGAGCGCTGGGACTGGCGCTGCTCGCCCGCTTCCGGCAAAACGTCGTGGAGTCTGACTTTAGCTAGCCTTTACAGACCCGTCCTCGGGCCGCTCTGGCCCTGGCAGCGCCCGACCCGGCGGCAACCTGACGGTAAACTGTCAGGATGAACGATCCACTGCCGCTCAATTACGACCTGCTTCAGAAGCTGGCCACTGCCGATCTGGTGCGGCCCGACCAACTGCTGGGCGCACACGTCACCACCCAGAACGGGGTGGAGGGCGTCAGATTCGCGGTGTGGGCCCCCAATGCCCAGCATGTCAGTGTGGTGGGCGATTTCAATTACTGGAACGGCTTCGGGCACCCGATGGAGCGTCTCGACTTCGGCTTCTGGGGCCTCTTCGTGCCGCAGGCCCGCGCCGGGCACGCCTACAAGTACAACATCACCGGCCAGGACGGGCGCACTGTTCAGAAGGCCGATCCGTACATGCAACTCTCGGAACTGCGCCCCGCCACCGCCAGCATCGTCTGGCAGAGCAGCCACGTCTGGAACGACGGCGACTGGCTGGCTCGGCGCGATCCCAGCGCCAAGCAGCCGATCAGCATCTACGAGGTGCATCTGGGGTCGTGGGCGCGCGGCCTGGGCAACTGGTACATGAATTACCGTGATCTGGCGCACCGCCTGGCCGATTACGTGGACTGGCTCGGCTACACCCATGTCGAACTGATGGGCGTCATGGAGCATCCTTTCGACGGCTCGTGGGGCTACCAGGTGACCGGCTATTACGCGCCCACCAGCCGCTTCGGCACGCCCGACGACTTCAAGTATTTCATGGATCATCTGCACTCGCGCGGCATCGGGGTGCTGCTCGACTGGGTGCCGGGCCACTTCCCCACCGACGAGCATGGTCTGGCCCATTTCGACGGCGGGCCGCTCTTCGAGTACGCCGATCCGCGCAAGGGGTTCCACCTCGACTGGAACACCTACATTTTCGACTACGGACGCAACGAGGTCGTGATGTTCCTGATTGGCTCGGCCCTCAAGTGGCTGGAGGAATACCACATCGACGGCCTGCGGGTAGACGCGGTGGCCTCGATGCTGTATCTGGATTTTTCGCGCACCGACTGGGTGCCGAACATTTACGGTGGCAACGAGAACCTGGAGGCCGTCGCCTTTCTCAAGCGTCTCAACGACGTGGTGGCCCACCGGGTGCCGGGTGCCGTCATGATCGCCGAGGAAAGCACCAATTTTGCGGCCGTCACCACCCCGGCTCCCTTCGGCCTCGGCTTTCATTACAAATGGGCGATGGGCTGGATGAACGACTCGCTCGACTATATTCAGCAGGACCCGATTTACCGCAAATATGTCCACCACAAGCTGACGTTTTTCAACGTCTACCGCACCTCCGAGAAGTTCGTGCTGGCCCTGTCGCACGATGAGGTGGTTCACGGCAAGAAGAGTCTGCTGCGCAAGATGCCCGGCGATCAGTATGCCCAGATGGCCGGGCTGCGCGCTTTTTACGCCTACATGTGGACCACGCCCGGCAAGAAGCTGCTGTTCATGGGTCAGGAATTTGCCCAGGACACCGAGTGGAACGAGAACATCGAGCTGCCCTGGTTTCTCACCGACCAGCGCGACCACCGGGGCGTCATGCTGCTGGTGCGCGAACTCAACCGGCTTTACCGCGAATACCCGGCGCTGCACGCGGGCGACCACGACCCGGAAGGACTGCTGTGGATCAACGCCGATGACGCCGACGCGAGCACCTACAGCTACCTTCGCCGCGATCCCGGCAGCAACGACTGGCTGCTGGTGGTCCTCAACATGACCCCGGTGTACCGCGAGAACTATCCGGTGGGCGTGCCGCAGGGCGGGCACTATCAGGTGCTGCTGGACACCGACGCGGGCGAGTACGGCGGCTTCGGTACCCAGCAGGGCGATCTCTTCGCCTTCGAGGGCGGCGACCACGGCCAGACCCACCGCTTGCTGCTCAATCTTGCTCCCAACAGTGGCCTGATCTTGAGACCACTGCCGGAGCAAGCGCCGCTTACCGAACTGCAGTCCCAGGTCCTTCCGGCCCAGACGACCCCAGACCAGCCGGTTCAGGCACACTCAGCTCAGATACAGCCGTCGCAGTCGCAGGCTGCTGCACCCAAGACCGCCAGTGGCAAGGCCAGAGGGAAGAAGAAAGCCAGTTCGAAATCGTCCAGGGCCGGGAATGCCAGCGCCGAACTGCCGCAGGTTGACGTTGCCATCACCAGTGGGGAGGCCACCACCGAGCGCCCCGGCGACCCCACCTGAACCGGATGCCACCTGCCCTGGAACCGCTCGCGGCGCTGAGCCTGCTGCTGCTGCTGGCCGTCGCTCTGCTGCTGTTCGCGCCGCTGCTGGGTCTGGCGGTACCGGTGTGGGTGCTGGCTGTGCTGCTGGCCCTGCGCCTGGTGGTGCAGGTGCTGCGTGCCCGCCGGGACACCCGGTTGCGCCGCCCGGCCAGTTGGCTGCTCGACGCCGCTCTGATCGTGCTGCTGCTGCTGACCCTGCGCCAGGGCGGCGCGGCCTGAAGCCAGTGAAGGGCGGCTGCATGAAGTGAAGGAGAAGGCAAGAGGGGCCGCAAGCCTGAGAACATGGGTCATAAAAATTGCGAGATTTTTATGACCCAGCGGAGCGAGTGCAGTATCAGCCAGCGCAGATAGGAGTGTAGAGGCCCACTGACGTGAACGGACGCTCAAGGGGACGCCACTCTTCCCATGCGCGTGCCGTTCTACACCAATGGAACGGACAAATGCTCTAAGCTCTGCTTATGATTCGCTTCCAGAGACACGACGCCCTGCATCCCGAGAAGGAAACCACCGTCGACCTCAATCTGTTGCCGCTGCTGGTGTTTGCCGTCGGGTATTTCATTACCCGTAGCTTACTCGGCGCGCTGCCTGACAAAACCTGAGCGGACAGGACCTGAGCGCCCGACTTGAGCTAAGGTAAGGCCATGACCCAGAACACTCCTCAGCAGATGTACAAGAGCAACTCCAGCGGGCGCAACGTGGTGCCGGGCTGGATGAGAATCAACCCGGACAAGCCCGACGCCATCGAGATTCAGCTCGACATCGACGCCTCGGACCTCAAGCGCCAGCAGGCCACCTTGCTGATCGAGTACTGGCCGACGCCCGGCGAGCTGGGGCTGCAAAGCCTGCTGCCGGTGCGGGCCTTCACGTCGTCGCCGGAAAGCTGGTGCGTGTTCGTTCCGGCCCAGGGGCAGGTGCTGGTGCGCGCCATCGACACCCAGCCCACGCCGCCGCTGCTCTCGGCCCACAGCATCATCCTCGACCCCACCACGGTGATGGGCACGGTGGTCAATGTCAGCGTCAAATTCCCTAGCGAGATGACCCCAGTGGGCAACGTCGGGAATCTGCTGCTCAACAACTGAGCGCGCCCACTCCGGCAATCGTCAGTCACTGCACCGATTTTTTCAGAGTCGGGGGCTATGCTTGACGTATGGTGCAGCACTACAGCGATACCCGAACTTCGGATGGCCGCGTGCGCTTCCTGCTCGATGGGAAAGCGGCAGTGCTGCTGACCGAGGGACCCGGCTGGCAGCAGCAGGACCAGTTCGCCAGCGTTCACGACGCGGTGCTGGGTCTGGCCCTGATATCCAGAGTGCCGCAGCCGCTCTATGACCAAGCGCTCGACGACCTCTACCATCAGCTCTATTTCTTCGGGCAGCCCGGCGCGGCCTGATCTTGAAGGCCCTCGAACGCCTGCTTGCCGCCGCCGCTCGCCTCTGATACACTGGCGAGCGGTGTTTTGCGCTTGGTAGAGTGCGGAACGGTCGGGCGCAGCCCCGGCGAGGTCGCTTGGCCCTTGCCCCCGCGAGAAGCCGAGCCTCGACCTGACGAGCTGCTCAAATCCCCCCACTTTTGGAGCAACAACGTGAAAACCTACGTGCCTGACAACAATTCAACCGAACAGAACTGGGTCGTCGTGGACGCCAGCGATGTGCCGCTGGGCCGCCTGGCGACCCTGATCGCCAGCCGCATCCGTGGCAAGCACCGCCCCGACTTCACGCCCAACATCATGAACGGCGACTTCGTGGTGGTCGTGAACGCCGAGAAAGTGGCGCTGACCGGCAAGAAGATGGACCAGAAGGTCTATACCCGCTACAGCGGCTACCAGGGCGGCCTCAAGAAAGAGACGGCCCGCACCGCGATTGCCAAGCACCCCGAGCGCGTCATCGAGCACGCCGTTTTCGGAATGCTGCCCAAGGGCCGTCAGGGCCGGGCCATGCACCCCCGCCTGAAGGTCTACGCAGGCGAGCAGCACCCCCACGCCGCCCAACAACCCACCAAGCTGGAGAATAAGTAATGGCTACTGAACAGTTCTACGGCACCGGACGCCGCAAGACCGCCGTCGCACGCGTCTTCCTGCGCCCCGGCGAAGGCAAGATCGTCGTCAACGGCAAGGAGTTCCAGAACTACTTCCGGGGCCTGCTGCGCGCCGTGCACGCCCTCCAGGGCTTTCGCGAGACCGGCACGGCGGGGCGCTACGACGCCTACATCACCGTGGCGGGCGGCGGTCCCAGCGGCCAGGCCGACGCCATCAAGCTGGGCATCTCGCGCGCGCTGCTGAAGGTCAACCCCGACTTCCGCGCCCAGCTCAAGCCCAAGGGTCTGCTCAAGCGTGATCCCCGCGAAGTGGAGCGCAAGAAGTACGGCCTCAAGAAGGCCCGCCGCGCGCCGCAGTTCAGCAAGCGCTAGGCTTTTTTCAGTTCCGGCCCCTTCCATCTTGGAGGGGGCTTTTTGTTGCGCTCTACTGCCCGGTCAGCCGCTAGGCTGGGGCCATGACCGATCCTGCCCACCCACCCTACGCCCTGCGCATGAACTGGGAGCGGCTGTGCTTCATGCACTGGCCGGTCAGCGCCGATGCGCTGCAAGCCCACTTGCCGCCGGGCCTGACGCTCGATACCTTCCACGGGCAGGCGTACCTCGGCGTGGTGCCGTTTCTGATGTCGGGTGTGGCCCCGCGCGGCCTGCCCACCGTGACCGGGTTGTCGGCCTTCCCCGAACTCAACCTCCGAACCTATGTCATTGATACCGAAGACAAGGCGGGCGTCTGGTTTTTCAGTCTGGATGCCGGGCAGCCTATCGCCGTGCGGCTGGCGCGACTGGGCTTTCATCTGCCGTACTTCGACGCCCGGATGTGGAGTCAGAGGCGCGGCGAGGTCACCGAGTACGCCAGCGTCCGCACACATAAAGGCGTGACGAAGGGCGCATTCGCTGCTGCCTACCGGCCCACTGGCCCCGCTTTCGAGTCGCAGGAAGGCAGCCTGGAAGAATGGCTGACTGAGCGGTATTTCCTCTTCAGCGCCGCCGGAAACAGAATGTACAGAGGCCCGATCTGGCACCGGCGCTGGCCGCTGCAACGCGCCGAGGCGGAGATCAGAATGAACACCCTGCCGGATTTGATTGGCGTGAAGCTGGAAGGCGAGCCGCACCTGCTCTACGGCGAAAAGCAGGTGGTGAAGGCAGGGCTGATCGGGCGGGTGGGCAACTCGCCTTGAATCCAGCTTTCTGCTTCAGCCTTCTTTCTGCTTCAGCCTTGACCTTCCATCACGAACGCTGTCTCCATGCCTGCCCGCGCCGTCTCCCTCGCCACGTCCGGCGCAAAGTTGAGCGCCAGCACCGCCTGATAGCTGCGCCGCGCCAGATCACGGTCTCCCTGCGCGTCTCTGACCTGACCCAGCCGCGCCAGCACCAGCCCCGGCAAGCTGCGCGGTAGATCGGTCAGGCCATGCGCTGCCTTTTCCAGCAGACTGCGGGCACTGGCAAGGTCGCCAGTTGCCAGAAAAATCCCGGCAGCATGGTAATCCAGCTCGGCCAGCGGAGTCACGGCGTCGCCGGTCTCGCGGCCCAGAGCGGCGATGAGGGCGTCCAGGTCGTCGTCCTCGCGCAGCTGCCCGGCCCGGTCCGCCAGGGCGCGCAGGCGCGACGCCTCGCCGGGCTGGAAGTGGGGCAGGTGGGGAAGAGTCGCCTCGGGCAGCCGCTCCAGCAGCCCCGGCAGGTCGTCGAGGGCCACCAGTGCTGCGCCCTGGCGCTCCCGCAAATTGGCGGCCAGTTCGTCCAGCCGCCGCGCCTGATGGCGGGTGCCGGGGCCCTCGCCGAGCGCCTCGGCAAGCGTGGCGTGGTAGCGCCGGGCCACGTCCAGCGTGTGCGGGCTGGTCACGCTGGCGAGCGTCAACGGCCCAGTCAGCAAGTCACTCAGCTCGGCCTCAGCGGCGGCGGCGGCGCGCAGCCTGACTTTGCCCTGGGGATACTGCGGCAAAAATTCCAGCAGTTGCTGGTACTCGGCTTCGGCGTAAGCCCAGTCGGGAGCCACGTCATGCACGGTCAGGCGGGCCGCGCCGAAGCTGTCGCGGGCTGGGTGATCGGGGTCGGGGCCGCTGGCCCACCATAGCTGCGCTGCGCCCAGTTCTCGGGCCACCTCGACGAGTGTGGCGGCGTTGTACTGAGGCGAGAGCCGGAGCAGATCACCGAGGTCGGGCAGCAGGGTCAGGGGCATCAGGGCCTCAAGCTAGCGCAGTCTCAAGGCAGCGCCGCCTCAGCTCTTCGGTACACTCTTGTTGCCCCGGCCCACCCGCAACACGTCAAGGACACTGTCGATGCCCCGGAGCTGGTTGGCCAGGCCCATCAGCTCGGCCTGGTCCTCGACGGCCAGCCGCAGCGCGATGTGCGCCACGCTGTCTGCGCCGACGCCCGCGCCCACCTTCATGGGGCTGTGCTTGAGGGCCGCCAGCAAGCTCAGAACGTCGCTCAGCAGGCCGCTGCGGTCGGCGGCCACCACGTCGATGTCCACGATGGTATTGCCGCGCTGCCCCGGATTCCACGAAGCGGCCACGCAGCGCTCCGGCTCGAATTTGAGCAGCCGCACCATGTTGGGACAGTCGATCCTGTGCACTGTGACGCCCCGGCCCCGCGTGAGGTAGCCCATGACCTGATCACCGCGAATCGGGGAGCAGCAGTGCGCCAGCTTGGTGACGGTGCTAAAGCCCTCCACGTACACGCCGCCGGGTTCGACGGGACGCGGCATGGGCGCGCGGACCGGGCGCTGCTCCTGTTCGAGTTGCGGCGCGAGCGCGCGGGCCACCGCCCCCGGCGTCAGCTTTCCAGCGTGAATGGCCAGATACAGATCGTCGGGATTGCGTGATCCGGCCAGCTTGACGCTCACATCCTCCAGAATCTTGGTCCGCATCAGCTGGCGCACCGGGAGCTGACGTTTGCGGAGGTACTTCTCCAGCACGTCGTGGCCGTTTTGCAGCGCCTCGCCGCGCTCCAGAATGCGGAAGTGGTGGCGGATTTTGCTGCGGGCGCTGCGGGTGGTGGCAAAATTGAGCCAGTCGCGGCTGGGGGTACTGCTCTTGTTGGTGACGATCTCGACCATGTCGCCGTTCTTGAGCTTGTGGCTCAGCGAGACGATCGAGCTGTTGACCCGCGCGCCGATGGTGGTGTCGCCGATGCGGCTGTGAATGTGGTAGGCGAAATCCACCGGGGTCGCGCCCTGCGGCAGGCTGACGGTGTCGCCCCTGGGCGTGAACACGAAAACCCGCCCGCCCAGGATGTCGTTTTTCACCGCGTCCACGAAGTCCGAGGCGTCGGTGAAGTCCTGCTGGAGCTGGCGCATCTGCGAGAGCCAGTCCTCGCGCTCCCTGTGGGCCAGGGTGCTGCCCTGCTTGTACATCCAGTGGGCCGCCACCCCGAACTCGGCCACCATGTGCATCCGGCGCGAGCGGATCTGCACCTCAATGGGCTGCCCGCCCTGGCTGATGACGGTGGTGTGCAGGCTCTGGTAGCCGTTGGGCTTGGGCACCGCGATGTAGTCCTTGAAACGCCCCGGAATCGGTGACCACATGCTGTGGACGATGCCGAGCGAATGGTAGCAGACCCGCTTCTCGCGGGCTTCCTCGGCCCGGTCCTTCTGACGGCCCGGCGGGGCGCTCACCGGCTTGGGCGTCAGGATCAGGCGAATCGCCAGCAAATCGAAAATCTGCTCCAGGGCCTTGCCTTCCTTCTGCATCTTGTTGTGAATGCTCCAGAGGTGCTTGCTGCGCCCGGCGATGTCCTCTTCCTCGACCCATTCCGACAGCTCGATGTCGTCGGCCAGTTCGGTCCTGAGCTGCTCGATGGCCTGCAAAATGTGGGCCTCGCGCTCCTCCTGACGGGTTCGCAGGCGGCTTTGCAGGTAGCTGTAGGCGTCGGGATCAAGGTACTTGAAGCTGAGGTCCTCGAGTTCCCATTTGATCTGCCCGATGCCGAGGCGGTGGGCCAGCGGCGCGAAAATTTCGAGCGTCTCGCGGGCGATGCGCTGCTGCTTTTCCGGCTTCATGGACGCCAGCGTCCGCATGTTGTGCAGTCGGTCGGCCAGCTTGACGATGATGATGCGGATGTCGCCGGTCATGGCGATCAGCATCTGGCGCAGGTTCTCGGCCTGCTCGTCTTGCAGGTTGGCACTCAGCTTGGTCAGTTTGCTGACCTTGGTCTCGCCTTCCACGATCCGCCGCACGTCCGCGCCGAACTGCTCCTCGATCATGGCGAAGGTGACGCCTTCCACATCCTCCACCGTGTCGTGCAGGAAGCCCGCCGCGATGGCGTCGGTGTCGAGTCCCAGCTCCGACAGGATGTGCGCCACCGCCACCGGATGGGTGATGTACGGCTCGCCGCTCTTGCGGTTCACGCCCTGGTGGGCGTCGCGGGCAAAGGCGTAAGCGGCTTCAAGTTTGTCCCGTTCTTCTGGCGGGCGCTCCGCGATCAGCGGGCGGAGGAATTCCATGCCGTGCACGCTCCCCAGCATAGCGAAATGCCGGGGCGGCTGTCTGTCACCTGTGGCGCTCCCCCCGGCGGCTGTGAAGCGTGACTGCTGTGGAGGATGACCGCAGCGGACCGTCATAGAAAACGCTCCCCACCAATCAGCGGCGGGGAACGGAGGATGAAGAGACTGTGGTGATTGAGAGAGCAGAGCGGCTCAGCGTCTGACGCGCACCGGCACCGGCACCGGCTGGGGTTGCCCGCCGGGGTTCCGGAGCATCTCGCGCAACCACTCGATGAATTCCTTGAGGCCCATGGGCCAAGTTTAAGCTTCGCCAGATGAAACGGATACACCGAAGCTTACCGTCGCTTTACGCTCGGCGGCCTGGAGTGTCGGCTGGCTGACCGAGTGGGACATCTGGCCTGCTCCCCGCCCCTGCTCAGCGCCGATTGCCGCCGAACATCCCGATCAGGTCTTCGAGCGGGTTGCTGCCGCTCTGGTTGCCGGGCTGCTGGTTGACCGGCTCCAGGCCGACCCCACCAGATGAAGTGCCGGACTGCTGCGGCTGCCCACCGCCGCCGAAGATGCTGCCGAGCATGCCGCCGAGATCGCCCAGCCCGCCGGAGTTTGACTGGGTCTGCTGGGGTTGCTGGTATTGGGGTTGCTGGTATTGGGGTTGCTGGGCCTGGCCGCCGCCCAGCAGGCCGCCGAGAATGTTGCCCAGACCGCCCGCTGCGCCGCCGCCCAGGACGCTGCTCAGGATGCCGCCCAGGCCGCCCAGATTGCCGCCCAGCCCGCCGCCGCCCGAATTGCGGTTGCGGCTGAGGTAGCCCATGACCAGCGGGGCCACCATCGAGATGATCTGCATGGCGATCTGCGGGCTGATCCCGGCGCGCTGGCTGACCGCGTTCACGGCGGCGTTTTGCTGCCCGCCGAAGACGTGACCCATGATGGCCTGACCGTCTTGCAGATCGGGGAGCTGGCCCTGCTGCACCTGGTCGATGGCGCTGCCGTCGTGCTGGTCAAGCGCCTGCGAGAGCGAGTCGGCCTGCTGCGGGTCCTGGGCGTTGTGGCCCATCTGGCTGAGCAGCAGCGGTACGGCGGCTTCCAGTGCCGAGGTCATCTGGTCCGGAGCCACACCGAGTTGCTGGCCGAGCTGCGCCGTCTGGTTCTGGCCGAGGCCGATCATATTGAGGATATCCATCCAGTCAGTAGAGACGGCGGCCAGGGTGGACGGTTCTCGGGAAGCTTAAGGCGGGTTTGGGAAATGCCCCCGGCGGCCATTGGCCATGGATTGCGGTGCTCAGCGCTGGGGCCGGGCCTGCCACCACAGCAGCACCATGCTCAGCCCGAAGGCCGCGCCCAGCGCGCTCACGCCCGCCCAGCCGAAGCGCACGTAGGCCACGCTCGATAAGGCAGACCCCAGCACCCCGCCCGCGAAATAGCTGGTCAGGTACACGGTGGTCACGCGGCTGCGGGCGTCGGGGTGCAGCTTGTAGATCTCGGACTGGTTGGTGATGTGCAGGCCCTGCACGCCCAGGTCCATCAGCAGCGCGCCCGCAATCAGCGCCCACAGCGACGTGCCGCCCCAGTAGACCAGCCCGAACGACGCGGCGATCAGGGCCGCCATCAGCCCGGTGGTGCGCTGGCCCTTCCCGGCATCGGCCTGGTGGCCTGCCCACGACGCGGCCAGTGCCCCCAGCGCGCCCACCAGCCCGAAGAGGCCCGCCACCGCCTCGTGGTAGAAGTACGGTGGCCCGGCCAGCAAGAAGGCCAGACTGGTCCAGAACACGCTGAAGGCGGCGAAGGCCAGCAGGCCGTAGAGCGAGCGGCGGCGCAGCACCGGTTCTTCTCGCAGCAGCCGCACCACTGAGGCCAGCAGCGCGCCGTAGGCCACCTTCGGCGGTGCGGGCAGGCGCGGAAGCTGCCGCCAGAGCGCCAGCAGCAGCAGCACCAGTGCGCCCGCCGCCACCACAAAGACCATTCTCCAGCCCAGCCAGGCCGAGAGCAGCCCCGACACCGTGCGCGCCAGCAAGATGCCCAGCAGCAGTCCGCTCATGACCGTGCCGACCACCTGGCCCCGGCGCTCGGGGCTGGCCAGACTGGCGGCGAACGGCACCAGCACCTGTGCGGCCACCGAGGTCAGGCCCAGCAGGACCGAGGCCAGCGAGAACAGCCAGAAGACCGGCGCGGCAGCCACCCCCAGCAGTGCCAGCACGCTCAGGGCGGTGAGGCCCAGGGTCAGCTTGCGGCGGTCCACGGCGTCGCCCAGCGGCACAATCAGGGCCAGGCCCGCCGCGTAGCCGAGCTGTGTCCAGGTGACCAGCCGCGCTGCCGTGCCCACGCTGACCCCGAACGCCGAGGCGATCCTGGGCAGGAGCGGCTGGGCATAGTAGAGGTTGGCCACGATCAGGCCCACCGAGACGGCGAACAGCGCAATTGCGGCGGCGGTCAGGCGGGGTGCGGCGGGCGCACGTGAGGAAGTGACGGGAGCAGACACGCTCCCGAGCTTAGCGCTCCTTAGCCGTCAAAGTACCGGGCCACCAGAAGGTCGGGCTGCCCGGACCTTCAGCCGGTCAGCGGCGCAGCTTCTTGCGCTCGGCCACTGCCAGCTCGTCGACCCGCTCGTTCTCGGCGTGGCCGGTGTGTCCGCGCACCCACACGAAGGTCAAGGCGTGGGTGCGTGCCTGAACGATCAGGGCGTCCCACAAGTCCTGGTTCTTGACCGGCTCGCCACCCGCCGTTTTCCAGCCGTTGCGCTGCCATTTGAGAATCCAGGCGTCGGTGAAGGCCTTGCGCAGATACTGACTGTCGGTGACCACCCGCACCTGGCAGGGCCGCTTGAGCGCCCTCAGGCCCTCCAGCAGCCCGGTCAGTTCCATGCGGTTGTTGGTGGTGCCCTCGGCGTGGCCCGAGAGTTCGGTGGCGTGCTCGCCGTATTTGAGAATGGTGGCCCAGCCGCCGTGCCCGGCCTGGGTATCGCAGGCCCCGTCGCTGTAGAGCGTCACGGCATTGGCCGCCACCGGTACTTCGGGCTGGATGCAGGCCTGAATCGGCAACTGGTCGCGGGCCGCGCTGGTGGCTTTCTGCTGTGCTGTCTGGGCGGCGGACTTGAAGCTCGGTCTGGGAGTAGCGGACTTGCGGGTCATCGGGGGTCAGAGTGTAGCAGAGGCCGCCGTAGAGCCGGGCGGGCAGCGCGCACCCTGCCGCCGCCCGGCATACTGAGCAGCATGAACGCCAGAGCAAAAGACCTCTTCACGCTGCTCAGCGACGCGGCCAAAGCGTTTAATCAGGACAACGCGCCGCGTCTGGCCGCCGCCATCGCCTACTACGCCATCTCGTCGATCGGCCCGATTCTCTTCCTGATCATCACCGTGGCGGGCATGCTCTTCCGGGGCCAGAACACCCAGGACGTCACCAACAAGATCATCGACGTGGTCCAGAACGTGCTGGGCAATGGCAGCAGCGCCGAGTTTTCCAGCAACACCACCGAATTCGTGAGCAAGCTGGTCGAATCGCTGAGTAAGCAGTTCGACAATGCCGGAACCAATACGCTGGCGATCTTCACCGGCCTGGCGACTTTGTTCCTCACGTCCACCGGCCTGTTCCTGCAACTTCAGGGCGCACTCAATGCCCTGTGGGACGTGAAGCCCAGGCCGGGCCTGCTGGGGATGGTCCGTACCCGCCTCATCGGTTTTCTGATGGTGATCGTCTTTGGGGCGCTGGTGGTTGCCTACGTGGCGGGCAACACCTACCTCAGCGTCCTCACCAAGCAGCTCGGCGACACCGTGGGGCAGGGAGCCAACTTCGCCCGGCTGGGCAGCGCGCTGCTGGCGATGCTGTTTTTTCACGCCGGTCTTCGCCGCCACTTACAAATGGCTGCCCGCCGTGAACCTCAAGTGGCGGCAGGTCTGGGTGGGCGGGGCCAGTACCTCGGTGCTGTTCGTGCTGGCGCAGGCGGCCATCGGTTTCTACTTTGCCCGCGCCACGCCCGGCAGCGTCTACGGGGCGGCCAGCACCCTCTTCATCGTGCTGCTGTGGATCTACTTTTCGAGCATGGTGGTGTTTTTCGGCGCGGAAGTCACCTGGGTCTATAGCCAGCGTCCCGGCGAGAAGGAAGCGCTGGGCGTGGCGGAGGGCCAGCGCAGCCGGGCCAAGGCAGGGGCGCTGGGCCTGCGTAACCGGTACCCGACCCACCCGCTGCACCACCCGCCCCGGCCCGCCCCGCCGATGCGTCCGCCCGCCGTGGGCCGCTCGTTTCTCAGCGCCGGGCTGGCGGTGCTGGCACTGCCCTCGGTGCTGGTGCTGGGTCTGCTGCGCGCCGTGGGCCTGATTCGCCGCCCGCAGCCGCTCAAGGTGCTCTCGACCCGTCAGAAGGCTCGGGCGCAGCAAGTCTGGAACCGCCATGACCTGAACCCGTCAGAGCCAACTTCGTCAGTGCCGAATCCGTCAGCGCCGCCCACATCCGAGCGCCGTCCCTGAGACGGGGTTGCTGGGCCAGGGGGTTCAGCAAGCCTTCATCTGCTGCGCCGTGACTGGCCTGGCAGTTTACTTTGGAGCATGACCCGTTCTTCTTCCCTGTCCACCCGTGTGCTGCGCCGCCTCGGGCTGGCCGCCGCCGCGCCCTCGCCTGCTTACCGGGGCACGCTGCTGGGGCTGGTCGGCGGACTTATCGGCACGCTGGCGATGGGACAGTACTGGACCAGAGTTGCCCCGAAGGTGCAGCCGCCCAGTCAGGAAGCGGGCGGGGAAGAGGCCGGGCAAAAAGTCGGGCCGCCGCCGGACCAGCACACCATCTCGCCGCTGGGCCAGCAGCACCAGAACGGCGAAAGCTCGACGGCGGCGCTGGGAAGATTCGCCTATGAACTGGTGGCCCACAAAACGCCCAGCACGGATACCCGCGCCGTGCTGAGCGAGGCGGTCCACTGGGGCATGGGCGCGGGCAGCGGCGCGATCTACGGCGCGCTGAGTTCCGGCAGCGGCGGCCATCCACTGAGCGGCGGGTTGTTTGGGGCGGCGCTGTGGCTGAGCGCCGACGAAATGCTGGTACCGCTGTTGGGCCTTCAGGACGGCCCGGCCAGCAGTGAGTGGCGCGGCCACCTCAACCGCCTGGGCGCGCACGTCAGCTACGGTGCGGCGCTGGGCCTGAGCGTCTGGGCGCTCGGCAAACTGCTGCCCGACTGATCACGGAACTGATAAGCCCCTAGACTGAGCGCATGAACTGCGACGGTGCGCCGTGATCCGCCTGCTGCTGGCCGTCCTCGGCGTGGCGCTGGCCGCGCTGCTGGGCCTCTCGGTGCTGTGGCTGCTGGGCGAACTCGTCACCGGCATCGGCCAGGTGCTGGTTGCTGCCGCCGCGCTGCTGATCGGCGTGCTGAGATTCGTGCTGGTGGCCGGTGTGCTGAGCGGCCTGACCTATGTCTTGAGCAGCGCCTGGGCACGTCCGGGCCGCTGAACCGGGTGCCATTCCGACACACCCTCCGGAAAGATGAAGCGAGAATGAGAAAGCTCCCAAATGGAAATGAAGTTTTCTTAAGGTGTCCTGTTGAGATCCCATCAATTGCACCGCTGCTCCGAACGTAATGTTGGTGAGAATTGCTAAACTAAAGGCCAGAGGTGATGGAGATGCAAAGAAAAATGATCGTCTTGCTTTCGTGTGGATTGATGGCGGCTTCGGTGGCGTCGGCGGGCGGTGCGGGAGCCAAACCCACGACCAAGCCCACTGCCATGCCAGCGGCCAAGTGCATGAGCATCGCCGATACGGTGATGAACAACGCGCAGTTCAGCACCCTGTTGACCGCGCTGCAAGCCGCCGGGCTGGTCGATACCCTCAAGAGTGGGCAGTACACGGTGTTCGCGCCGACCAATGCGGCCTTCAACAAGCTGCCCAGCGACGTGCTGTCGGGCGTTCTCAACGACCCGGAACTGCTCAAGTCGGTGCTGCTCTACCACGTGGTGCCGGGGAAGGTGAACGCCAAGCAGGTCATGAGTCTCAAGAGTGTCAAGACCGCCCAGGGAGCTTCTCTGAGCGTTCAGACGATGGGCAGCAAGGTCATGATCAACGGCGCGAACGTGATTCAGGCCGACGTGCCCGCCTGTAACGGCGTCATTCACGTGATCGATGCCGTGCTGATGCCCCCCATGAGCGCCATGACGCCCAAGCCTGCGCCTGCGGCCGCTGCCCCGGCTCCGGCCCCCGCCGCTGCGGCCGCTGCCAGCGACGACACCATGACCAGCGACACCGGCACCGACACCACGGTGGCCGACGCTGTGCCCGCCGACACCACCGCGCCTGCCGACACGACGATGGCGATGGCTCCCGCCAACCCGATTGTCATTCCGCCCACGCCGCTGACCATGCCCAGCGATCTGATGACCGACACCTCGGCGGACACCAGTACCGATACGACCACCACGGACGCCACGACCACTGACACTGCGGCGGCGGACGCGGCCACAACGGATACGGCCGCACCAGCTGCTACAACCACTACTGATACGGCAGCCCCGGCGGACACGACCACCACAGACACCACTGCGGCGGCCCCCGCGACCACGGATGCGGCTGCGCCCGCCGACGCCACCACGGCCGACGCGTCTACCGATACCACCACGGCGGACACGGCGATGGCCGACAACACCATCTACGACCTGATCGTGGCCGACGACCGCTTCAGCACCTTGCGGTCGCTGCTGAGTGACGCTGACCTCACCGAGACGCTGATGGGCGGCGAATACACTGTCTTCGCGCCCACCGATGAGGCGTTCGCCAAGGTGGACCCCGACACCCTCGCCAAGATCGCCTCCGACCCGGCGCTGCTCAAGCAGGTGCTGCTCTACCACGTGGTCGCAGGCAAGATGACCGGCGCGCAGGTCAGCGCCGCGACCCAACTCGCCAGCGCTGAGGGAGCCAGCCTCAATGTCACCAAGGACGGCGACAACCTCAAGATCAACGACGCCACCGTGACTGCCGCCGATATGGACGCCAGCAACGGCGTCGTGCATGTTATTGACACTGTGCTGATTCCGCCCGATTTGAAACTTCCCTGATCGGCTGAACTCCAATTAACAAAGCGAAACGGCCCCCGCAATGGCGTGGCCGTTTCGCTTTGTCAAGCGTGACTCAGGGCAGGCGCTGGGCCAACTGATCGAACACGAAGTTGGCGGCCTCGGCGCGGTGAAGGTACACCGTCCAGAGACTGAAGTTCTGCTGCAACACCAGATCGGGTGCGCCCTGCGCCTGAAAGACCCAGCTTGCGCCGATGTTGGCCCAGGGCACCAGCGCGCTGGGAGCCAGCATCTGCGGCGTGACCCGGATGACGCCGGGGGCATTGGCGTCATCCGTGAAGTGCGCGCCAGGATAGCGCCGGTGGATGGCTCCCTGCGAGTCGCGCGCCATGGCTCCCAGCACCGACTGCATATCGCTGCTGCCGATCAGCGAAGCGTTGCCCTGCACCACCGGCGGCAGGATGACGTAGGTGGCGGCCTGCAAGCGTTCGCGGCTGAGCGGTCCGCTGGACGGGCTGGTGGCAGCCCCGGCAGGCGGCGCAGGGGTGGGCACAGGGCTGGCTGGGGACGGTTGGACCGGAGCCGGTTGTGCAGCGGGCAGTGGCGTGGTCTGAATGGGGGTGGGCGCAGTCTGGGCCGACACTGCGCCGAAGAAAAGTGGGAAGAGGAGGCTCAGGACCATCATGGCGGGGCGCAGGCGGTGACTCATGGTCCCACTGTGGGCCAGACAAGCTGATGAAAGATGACGCGGGCGTGAGCCGCTGGCGGGGGCGCTTGGCGACCGGATTTGCCTTTGGTCGGGCCGGGGCCGCGTAGCATACCGGCATGCTAGAGCTGCTCAAGACCATGCGCCGCCTGCGCGCCCCGGACGGCTGCCCCTGGGACCAGGAACAGACCCATGCCAGCCTGCGCCCTTACCTGCTCGAAGAAGCTGCTGAGGCTGCCGACGCCATCTCGGCGGGCGATTTGGGTGAACTGCGCGGCGAACTCGGTGACGTGCTGCTGCAAGTGGCCTTTCACAGTGTCATTGCCGAGGCGGCGGGCGAATTCAGCTATCAGGACGTCGAGCAGGGCATCGTGGACAAGCTGGTCCGGCGGCATCCGCACGTCTTCGGAGACGTGCAGGTGTCGGACAGCGAGGAAGTGGTAAGTAACTGGCAGAGCATCAAGGCGCAGGAGCAGGGCGGCAGACCACGCAGCGCTGCCGATAAGGTCCCGCGTGCCCTGGGAGCACTGGCCCGCGAGGCGCAGGCGCAGAAACTGGGGCAACGGAGCAAGGACCCGGCCCGGACCCAGCTTCGACAGGCACTGGACGAGGCTCCGGGTACTGAGGCGGGCGTGGCGGCACTGCTGGCCGCCGCTGTGGCCTGGGCGCGTGGCCTGGGCATCGACCCGGAGGTGGCCCTGCGTGCCCACACCGACGCGCAGCTTCGGTCGCTGGACGCCGTGACGGATGAAGCGTGCACCGGTGAGTGACGGTCCATTCCAGTCGATGCTGCCGGAGAGTGACCCCTGGGCCGACTGGCAGCTTGGCCGCACCCGCCGCCGCCTGCACCTGCCGCACTACCGCGCCGCCGCCGTGCTGGTGGGCCTGACCCGCGAACCCGATCCCAGGGTGCTCCTGACACTCAGAAGCAGCGATCTGCCCACCCACCAGGGCCAGATCAGCTTTCCCGGCGGTAGCCTGGAAACTGGAGAAAGCGTCGTGGAGGCGGCCCTGCGCGAAGCCTGGGAGGAAGTCGGATTGGAGCGGGAAGCCGTAAGCGTCCTGGGCGAACTCGACGACGTGTTTACCCCCGCAGGCTTCCACGTGACCCCGGTGCTGGCCCGCCTGGACGCCGCGCCGCGCCTGAGCCTGAGCGCCGAGGTGTCGGCCATTCTGCTTCCGCCGCTGAGCGAACTGCGTGCTCTGGAGCAGCCCGCCGAGCGCCGCAGCGGGCCGGATGGGCAGATGTTCCTGCTCTACCGCTATCCCTGGCAGCAGCACGACATCTGGGGTATGACCGCCCGCGTCGTCCACGACGTGCTCAGTAGCGGCGTGACCTGAAGGCCGAAGACCGGGTTGGAGGCCAGCCCAGGGAGCCAGTTCAGGCAGAACGTGACCTCGGGCGCGGCCACAGCGCTGCCGGGGGCTTACCATGATTCTCAGTGCCCACCACCTCCAAGTCGCCCCGCCGCGCCGCCGCGCCGAGCCAGCGCGTTTGTAACCTGCCGTTCAGACAGCTTCACCTATACTCCCGGAGAGTAAATCCCACGACGAAAAGCGCCCAACCCCCACTCAACTCCGCAAACGCCGTGTTTCGAGGGATGCCATGAACCGATACGATGACCGAGCCAGACTGGTTTTTCACTATGCCCGCGAGGAAGGCAACCGCCTGGGCCACGCGATGGTCGGCCCGGAGCATCTGCTGCTGGGCCTGATGCGCGAGGGCGGCACGGCAGCCCTGATCCTGGGCGAGTTCGATGCCACCCTGGACGGCCTGCGCCGCCGGGTCGAAGAGATCATCGGGCGCGGCGAGGGCAACCGCCTCAACGACGCGCCCAGCATCACGCCGCGCGCCCGCCGGGTCATGGAACTCGCCAGCGCCGAGGCCCGCAGCCTGGGCGCGCAGGTCACCTCCACCGAGCACATTTTGCTGGGCATCATCCGTGAGGGCGACGGGGTGGCCTTCCGTATCCTCCAGGAACTCACCAAGGACGTCGACACCATCCGCTGGCGCATCCTGGCGCAGGGCGACGCGGCGGGCGGCAAAACGGCCAAGCCAGTGGCGACCCCCTTCCTCGACGAGTATGGCCGCGACCTCACCAAGCAGGCCAGAGAGGGCAAGCTCGATCCGGTGATCGGCCGCGCCGAGGAAATTCGCCGCGTGACCCAGATCCTCTCGCGCCGTACCAAGAACAATCCGGTCCTGATCGGCGATCCCGGCGTGGGCAAGACCGCCATCGTGGAAGGGCTGGCGCTGGCCATTCACGAGAAGCGCACCCCGCCCAACCTGCACAATGTCCGTCTGGTCAGCCTCGATCTGTCAGGCGTGGTTGCCGGAACCAAGTACCGGGGCGAATTCGAGGAGCGGCTGCGCCAGATCATCGAGGAGCTTCGCAACGCCAAGGTGATGGCCTTCATCGACGAGCTTCATACCCTGGTCGGTGCGGGCGGCGCGGAAGGCACCCTGGACGCCGCCAACATTCTCAAGCCTGCCCTCTCACGCGGCGAAATTCAGGTCATCGGCGCGACCACGACCGGCGAGTATCACCGCTACATCGAGAAGGACGCGGCCCTGGAGCGGAGATTCCAGCCCGTGATCGTTCTCGAACCCAGCCCTGCCGAAACCGTTCAGATTCTGCGCGGCCTGCGCTCCCGCTACGAGGAGCACCACGGCGTTCAGATCCCTGACGCGGCCATCGATCTGGCGGTCCGTATTGGTGAGCGCAGCCTGCCGGGGCGCAACTTTCCCGACAAGGCCATCGACCTGATCGACGAGGCCGCCAGCCGGGTGCGCCTCAACATGAGCCTGGGTATTCAGGTCACCGAGAATGAGATGGGCGAGCCGATGGTGTCGCGTGAAGACATCGAGAGCGTCATCAACTCGATGGGCGGCATCTACTCCGAGGAGACGGCGGCGCAACTCGCCGACCTCGACGATCAGCTCGACTCTCAGGTGTACGGCCAGCCCGAGGCCATCAAGGCGCTCAGCAATGCCCTGCGCCGCGCCCGTGTGGGCCTGGGAGGCCGCACCCGCGTGGCTGCCAGCTTCCTGTTCGTGGGGCCGAGTGGCGTGGGCAAGACGCACCTCGCCAAAGCGCTGGCCCGCACCCTCTTCGGCTCGGAGCGGTCGCTGATCCGGGTGGATATGTCGGAATTTCAGGAGGCCCACAGCGTCAGTAAGCTGATCGGTTCGCCTCCTGGCTATGTGGGCTACGAGCAGGGTGGCCGCCTGACCGAAGCAGTGCGCCGTCAGCCTTTTTCTGTCATTTTGCTCGACGAGATCGAGAAGGCGCACCCTGACATCTACAACACCTTCCTTCAGGTGCTGGACGATGGCCGCCTCACCGACGGCCTGGGCCGCACGGTGGACTTCCGGCGCACCATCCTGATCATGACCAGCAACACCGGCTTCAACGTCAGTCCCACCGCCGGGTTTAGTCCGGTGACCCAGGACAACAACACCCCGCTGCGCCACCTGTTTACCCCGGAGTTCCTGGACCGGCTCGACGAGGTGATCCGCTTCCGTCCGCTGGGCGAGGACGAACTGGTGCGCGTCTCGCAGCAACTGCTCGAAGAGATGCAGGAAGAACTCGCCAGCCGCGAACTCAGCGTCACCTTCGAGCCGGGCGTGGCGGCCTGGCTGGTCAGCAAGCTCAGGGCGCGCAGCCCCAAACACGCGGTGGGCAGCTCCCGGCAACTCCGTACCCTGGTCCGCGAGGAGATCGAGGACCCGCTGGCCCTGGAACTGCTCTCGCACGGCGAAGAGGAAGTGCGGGTGGGCATCGGCACCGAGCACCTGACCTTCGAGCGCGGCAAGCAGGCGCAGCCGCAAATGCTGGCGTAAAGCCCCGTTGGTTGAGAGCGCCCGGCGAGAAGTGCAGCCGGGCGCTTTTGGTGTGGGTGCCTCCCCTGGATCGTGATCGCCCACATCACTCCTGCTGATCCTTGGAGCATGGCCCAGGCTGCCAGGTCGCCGTCTTTGTTCCTGGTGCGGACGGCACATTCGAGTTGCCCGAGCTGGCCCTGTCCGGCACCCTGCCAAACTTGATACCCTGAGCAGATATGAGCCTCATTCTCGGCATCGACATCGGCGGCAGCGGCATCAAGGGCGCTCCGGTAGACACCCAGACCGGAAAACTCACGGCGGAGCGCTACCGCATTCCCACGCCGGAGGGAGCCAAGGCGCACGATGTGGCCGAGGTGGTTCACGACCTGGTCAAGCATTTTGATCACAGTGGGCCGGTGGGCGTCACCTTTCCCGGCGTGGTGCAGCACGGCCACACCATGAGCGCCGCCAACGTGGACAAGGGCTGGATCGGCCTGGACGCCGACGATCTGTTCACCAAGGCCACCGGGCAGCAGGTCACCCTGCTCAACGACGCCGACGCTGCTGGGCTGGCCGAGGCCCGTTTCGGCGCGGGCAAGGGCGAGGTCGGGGTGGCGCTGCTACTCACCTTCGGCACCGGCATCGGCAGCGCCCTGCTTTACGGCGGCGTGCTGATTCCCAACACTGAACTCGGCCACCTCTGGCTCAACGTCGACAAGGCCGCCACCGAGGCCGAGGCCTGGGCTTCCGACCGAATCCGGGAACAGGACGACCTGGGCTGGAAAAGCTGGGCCAAGCGCGTCAACAAGTATCTGCAACACGTCGAGATGCTCTTTAGCCCTGACCTGTTCATCATCGGCGGCGGCATCAGCAAGAAGGCTGACAAGTGGCAGGCGCAGATTGACTGCAAGACCAGGCTGGTCACGGCGACCCTGCAAAACGACGCGGGCATCGTGGGCGCGGCTTTGTACGCCAGCGAGCGCTAGAAAAGACGCTCTCGCAGACCACCAGAGCTGAAGAAGCGGGCCGCCCGAGTTGGGCGGCCCGCTTCTTCAGCAGAAATCTGGTTTAGCCTTTGAGGGCGGCGGCCAGCTGCTTGAGGCCGTCTTTGTCGGCATCGGGGGCGGCAGAAGCCAGCTTCTCGGTCTCGCTGCCCAGGCCGGGCAGAATTCCGGCGGCTTCCTGAAGGTTGCCGCTTTCCAGAGCCGACTTGAGCTTGGCGAGGTGGCTGACCAGCGTTTCCGCGCCGGGAACGCCGTTCAGGGCGCTATGCCAGCTGGTCACGTTGCTCAGGGCCGCAGCTGCCGGAATGTTGGCGACGCCGCCTTTGGCTGCCTGAAGGGTCTGACTTAGTTGCTCATTCATGGGTGTACCTCCTGTGAAGTGGTCTTGCCCACTTAGCAGACTGCACTGGGCGTCCAACCTGTGTCGGTCTTGTTACAGGCCAATTGTCGGCGCTGACACGAGTCCCTGCTCTTCTGTAAGGCGCGGTGTAGAAAGCAGGGGGTACCGTGAAAAAATGCCCAAGATGCTGCACCCGTCAATCTTTTCGGCGACCCAACTGTGGGCCATTCTGAGCGAAGTCTACGCCCCGGCAGGTCAGGACGCCCAGGCCAATGTGCTGGCAGCGCGGCGGCTGGTCGTGGCCTTTGCTTTTCAAAACCCTGACCTCTATCTCGTGGTGGACGGACGCAGCGGCGAGGCGGTGGTCAGGGCCGATGAAACCGGAGAGGTTCAGGACCTGCCCACGCCCGATCTGACGTTTCATCTGGCGGGTGACACGATCGACCGCTTCTGGCGCGGTGAACTCAACCCGGTGGCCGCCCTCTCGGCAGGGCAGCTCAGGATTGAAGGTTCGCTGCTGACGGCGCTGGCGCTGGCCCCGGCCCTCCCCGGTCTGCAAGCGCGTTACCGCCAGATCACGGCCCGGCTGGTGGAAGGCCCGGAGGTCTGAGCCGCTTCAGTCGCTGCGCCGGTAGTCGCCGCTCTTGCCGCCGCTTTTGCTGAGCAGGCGCACCCCCTGAATCTCGATGGCCTTGCTGGCAGCCTTGAGCATGTCGTAGACGTTGAGGGCCGCCACTGTCACGGCGGTCAGGGCTTCCATCTCGACGCCGGTGGGAGCCTGGGTTCTGACAGTGGCGACGATATGCACGCCGCCCGGCTCCAGGCTCACGTCTACCTGCGCGCCGGTCACGGGAATGGGGTGGCACAGCGTGATCAGGTCTGCCGTGCGTTTGCTGCCCGCCAGGCCCGCCAGTCGCGCCACCATCAAGGGGTCACCTTTCTTATTGGTGCCGCTCTCCAGCGCGGCGCGGGCCTCGGGCGGAAGAACGACCCAGGCCTCGGCGCTGGCCTCGCGGTGGGTTGCGGCCTTGCCGGTCACGTCGACCATGCGCGGCTGCCCCGCCACGAAGTGGGTGAGTTCCGGGGGGGCGGGCGTGTCACTCATCTCTATTCATCCGGCAATTCCAGACCGCTCAGCGACTTGAAGGGGTTCTGGCGGGCGTGCTGCTTCCCATCATGCTGGGCTTCCAGAAAACGCTCGGAGTCGTCCTCAATTGGCACGCCAGCGCTGTGCTCGCAGGGGCCGTCGTTGAGGTCGTGGCCGCAGACCTGGCACAATCCCCGGCAGGCGTCGTCGTGCAGCACGCTCAGCGGCGCTTCGAGCAGGGTGGTCTCGGCCAGGTAGTTGCTCAGATTGAGGTCGGGGTCGCCGAACACCAGAATCTCCTCGCCGGTGTCGGCTTCCTCCAGGTAAGGCGTTGTGGCGGCAGGATCGTAGCGCATCAGGGTGCCGAGCTTGAGCTCGATCGGCACCTCCACCGGGCGTAGGCAGCGGGCGCAGTCCATTTCCAGGGTCGCCTCGAAATGGCCTTGCAACCAGAATTCATTGCCTTGCAGGGCGTTGACGCTGATCTCGTAAAATGCAGGTTCGGCAAAACGCATCGTCTGCGCTTCTTTGCCCTGCTCGTAACGGAGTTCCGTGAGTTCACCGCTGGCTTCGGCGTCGCCCATCTGGCGCAGCAGCGTGCCGAGGTGAATCCGGGGGGTCTGGATGGTCATCCGCTCATGATAGGGCCGGGCGCGGGCCGACATGGCGAGTGAATATTCAGTTGAGGGCCGACAGTTCGGCAGTGCCCTTCCACGCACAGTGGGTGTGCTGCCCCGCATTCCCGTTGATATTCATGCAGTGCTGAGGCATACCGCTGCCCAGGCCCTAGCATGACCGGATGGACATCTCGATTCTGGGCATTCCGATGGACCTCGGTGCGGGGCGGCGCGGGGTGGATATGGGCGCGTCGGCGCTGCGAAACGCTCAACTGGCCGCCACCCTGCGGGCCCTGGGCCACACCGTCACCGATCTGGGCGACGTACCGGTGGCAGTGCCGGAAACTGCCGACAAGTATCAGGATCAGGGGCTGGTCTTTCTGGACGAAATTCTGAGCGCCTGCACCGGGGCGTACCAGCGCCTCAGCGCGCTCGACGCCAGCACCTTTCCGATTGCGCTGGGGGGCGACCATTCCATCAGCATGGGCACGGTGCCGGGTGCGGCGCGTGGGCGGCGAACCGGAGTCGTCTGGGTGGACGCCCACGCCGATTTCAACACGCCCGGCAGCAGCGAGAGCGGCAACATTCACGGGATGCCGGTGGCGCACCTGACTGGCCTGGGTGATTCGCGCCTGAGCAGCATCGCCGGGGGTTGGCATGCCCGCCCCGAGGACATCGTGATGATCGGCCTGCGGAGCGTGGACCCGCGCGAGCGCGAACTGGTGGCCGAGGCGGGCATCAAGACCTACACCATGAAGGATGTGGACCAGCTCGGCATCACCCGGATTGCCCAGGAAACCCTGGAGCGCCTCAGCCATCTGGAGCGCCTGCATGTGTCCTTCGACGCCGACGCCCTCGACCCGGTGGTCTGCCCTGGCGTCGGCACGCCCGTGCCCGGCGGCCTGAGCTACCGCGAGGGCCACCTCTTGATGGAACTGTTTGCCGAATCGGGCCGGGTCACCAGCCTCGATATCGTGGAAGTCAACCCGGTGCTCGACCTCAGAAACCAGACTGCCGAGGTGATGGTCGGCATGGCGGCGAGCCTGCTGGGACAGCGGATTTTGTAAGCAACCCCAGGCCTAAAGGCCGGGGCTTTTAAGGCCCCACTTGCTTACCCGACGACCCGTAAGGGTAAACGATGTTCAAGCCATCACACCCAAGAATGCCTCGCCAGTTTTTGGCTCTGTGTCTACAAACAAAGAAAGCCGGGAAGGGAAAACCTCGCGCCTCTGAATGTAGAGCGACAAACTTGAAGATGCCCGTCTAGGCGAACTTTACACGGCGCTTACGCGCAACAAGGACACACGATGAGTCACCGAGTTTTTGTTCTCAACCCAGATAAATCCCCATTGATGCCGTGTACAGCAAAACGGGCCAGGAAGATGCTGGAAGGCGGTAAGGCCGCTGTGTGGCGGCGCTATCCGTTCACAGTCATCCTGAAAGAAGCGTCTCCGAACCTCTCCCAACCCCTCGCCCTCAAGCTCGATCCTGGCTCCAAAACCACTGGTATGGCGCTCGTACTGAAAGGCAAGACGGGGAAGCAATGCATCTGGGGCGCGGAACTGGCGCACCGGGGTATGGCGATCAAGCTCAAACTACTCGCCCGCCGCTCACTGCGCTCAGCTCGCCGCAATCGCAAGCTGCGCCATCGCCCGGCCCGCTTCCTGAACCGCACCAAGCCTGCCGGGTGGTTGCCGCCATCCCTGATGCACCGCGTCCTCACCATCAAGTCGTGGGCGAAGCGGCTGGATCGCCTCACGCCGTTGGATGCCTTCTCGATGGAGCTGGTGTCGTTCGACACGCAGAAGATGATGAATCCTGACATCCAACGCGAGGAGTATCAGAAGGGAACGCTCTTCGGTACGGAGGTGCGGGCCTACCTGCGTCAAAAATGGGACGACAAGTGCGCCTACTGCGGGAAAAAAGGCGAAGAGGTCGAGCACCTTGTCCCCCGCTCTCGTGGCGGCTCCAATCGCATCAACAACCTCGTGTGGTCTTGCCGCAAGTGCAACGAGGAGAAGGACAACCTCACCCTGGAGGAGTTCCTAGCTAGGAAGCCCGCCGTCCTGCGAAAGATTCAGGAGCAGCAGAAGGCGTCCCTCCACGACTCGGCTGCCGTCAACGCCACCAAGTACCGCCTACTGGACGAACTCAAGACCTTCGGATACCCCGTAGAAACCGGGAGCGGCGCTCAGACCAGCTTCAACCGCACTGAGCAGGGCTACGAGAAAGCGCACTGGATTGATGCGGCCTGCGTTGGGGATTCGGGCGAGAGCGTTGCCCTCCGGCCCCTGAAGCCCCTGAAGGTCGCCTGCATGGGGCGCGGCAATCGTCAGGTGTGCGGCACAAATAAGTACGGCTTCCCGATTCGGCACCGGACGCGCCAGAAAGTGTTCTTTGGCTTTCAGACCGGAGACATGGTGCGGGCCGTGGTCACAACGGGCAAGAAGGTGGGGACGTACATCGGGCGGGTTTCTGTGCGGGCGACTGGCAGTTTCAAACTTCCGCAGGTGGACGGCATCCATCACCGCTTCTTCATAACGCTACACAAAGGAGATGGCTATGGCTACAGCTTCTAGGAGCGCCCCTGGCGCTCACCCCCTTACCTCCCCAGCCCTAAAGGGCGGGGCTTCCGGGGGTCTTTGGTGAGGCTGGTCTGGCCTGAGCTGGTCGGGCCAGTGCAAGTCAGGTAAGGTGGGACCGTACCCCTGGAGGTCAACGATGTTTTACGAACTGCGCCGCTACACCGCCCAGCCCGGACGCCGGGACGAACTGGTCAAATTCATGGAAGAAGTGATCATTCCTTACCAGGTGTCCAAAGGGATGGTCGTCACGGCCTCGTTTATTGACGAGGAGAACCCGGACGTGTATATCTGGATGCGGCGTTTCGAGGATGAAGCTGATCGTCAGCAACTCTACGCCGCGACCTACGACAACGACCACTGGAAGAATGAAATTGCGCCGATTACCAGTCAACTGATGATCCGCGAGAAGATGGTGGTGACCCGGATCGTGCCGACGGCCAAATCGGTGCTGCACTGATCTGAGCGGCTCGTCAATATAAAGCAACCCGCCGACCCCCTTTTCAGTGGGAGTTGGCGGGTTTCGTATCGAGCGCCGCTGCTGTTCTACTTCTCCCGAATGGCCCAGCCTGCCGCCCGCACCGCGCCAATGAGCCGCTCCATGATTGGGTCCACTTCGCTGTCCGACAAGGTCTTCTCGCCCCTGAAGGTGAGGCGCACGGCGACGCTGCGCTGCCCGGTCGGAATCTGCTCGCCCACGTACACGTCAAACGGTTCCAGGCTTTCCAGCAGTGGCCCGGCTTCTTGCCTGAGTAGACCAGCCACTTCGCCGTAGCTGACCGACTGCGGCGCGATGACCGCCAGATCGCGCCAGGCGGCGGGAGCGCGGCTGGGGTCGCTGAAGGCCCACCCGGCGGCGGGCAGCGGCAGAGCGACTTCCAGCAAGTAGGTGTCGCCCTTGAGGCCGTATCCCTGGGCAATCTCTGGGTGGAGTGCGCCCAGCCAGCCGACACTCTGATTGTTCCAGACAATTGCGCCCGCGATGCCGGGGTGCAGTGCCGCTGGTACGTCCGCGCCGCGCAACTGGCGAATCTCCAGACTCGCACCCTGCCCCGCCGCCAGCGATTCCAGCAGGCCCTTGAAGGCGGCGAAACTGCCTGCCACCCCCGCCTGATGGGTGTTGGGAGCCAGCGGCCCGCGCAGCAGCAGGCCCAGTTTCTCGATTTCGCCCGACGCGGGGAAGACGCGCCCGATCTCGAACAGCAGCGCCCGCTCGCCTTTGGGGCGGTTCTGGGCGGCCTTCAGCAGACTGGGATACAGGGCGGTGCGCAGGCCGGTGCGCTCCGCCGTCAGCGGATTTTGCAGCCGGACACTGGGGGCCTCGCTGCGGGCCTGCTCGGCTTCCGGGTCGCTGGTGAAGGTATAGGTCACCACTTCCTGAGCGCCGAGTCCGGCCAGTGCGCCTTTGAGGCTGCGCCGCGCCGCGCTGACGGCTCCCGCGCCGTGGTTGTCGGGGTGGGGGCTGAAAGTGGGCAGGGTTTCGGGCAACTCGGCGTAGCCGTGCAGGCGGGCGACTTCCTCGGCCAGGTCCTGCCAGACTACCATGTCCACCCGCCAGCTCGGGGGCGTGACGGTTAAGGTGTCGCCGTCCTGTTTCACCTTCGTGCCCAGACGCATCAGGATGTCCACCATTTCGCCCGTGTCAATGTGCATACCTAAGAGGCCGCGCACCTGTTCGCCGGTCACTTGAATGTCGGCGGGGAGGTCGGGTGTGCCCACCGTCGTCAGGCCCGCTTCCGCCTTGCCGCCACTGTACTTGACCAGCAACTCAGCCACCCGGTTGGCCCCACGGGGCGAGAGCATCGGGTCGACGCCGCGCTCGTAGCGGTACACCGCGTCGGTCTTGAGGCCCAGCCGGGTGGCGGTGCGCCGCAGCAGCACTGGGTCAAAGTGGGCCGATTCGATCACGACTTCGCTGGTGTCGGCCCGCACGTGCCCGTGATCGCCGCCCATGATGCCCGCGATGCCCAGCACGCCGCCGTCCGTTTGCGGAGTCTGGGCGGTCTGGAAGGCGTCGGCCACGCTCATCACGCCGCGTTCGCGTCCGTCCAGAATCAGCAGGTCTTCCGGCCCGACCTGATGCTCGCCGCCCATCAGATCCTTGACATTCTCGCCCTGCCGCAGACCGAAGGACACCAGAATCTTGTCGTTGGTCACGTCGCGGCGGTCATACAAAGCCGTCGGCTGACCGAGTTCCAGCATCACATAGTTGCTGCTGTCCACGATCAGGTCAATCGAGCGCATGCCGGCCAGGGTCAGGCGGCGCTGCATCTCCACCGGCGCGGGGCCATTCCGCACACTGCTGACGGTGCGGGCCGAGAAGTGATCGGAGCCGAAGCGCAGTTTCTTGCTGGGGTCGCGCTCCAGGGTGACGGCGCGGGGCGGCAGGGTCACTTCGATCTGGCCCTTGCCATTGGCGGCCAACCCCTGCGAAGGCTCTTTCAGCTCCAGCTTGAGGAAGGCCGCCAAGTCGCGGGCCACGCCCAGCACGCTCAGGGCGTCGGCGCGGTTGGGGGTGATCTCAATGTCGAGCACGCTGTCGGCGGCCCACACATCGGCCAGCGGCGTGCCGACTGGGGCCGTGCCTGCCGGAAACAGCAGCAGTCCGGCGCTGCTCTCGCCGATGCTGAGTTCCTTGGCGCTGGCGGCCATGCCCCACGACTCCACGCCTTGCAGGCTGCGGACGCCGTACTCCATGTCGCCCAGTTTGGTGCCGGGCACGACCAGTGCCAGCATCGTTCCGGCAGGCAGACCGACCGCGTTGGGTGCGCCGCTGGCAATGGTGCGCTGGCCGTGCGGACCAGTGTCGAGCGTGAGCTTGGTCAGTTGCGTGCCGGGCATGGCGGTGGCCTCGGTGACGGCCACCAGCAGCACCCCAGCGGGCGGGGCGGGGGCGTCGTCTATGCCTTCCAGCGGCAAGCCAAGCTGGGCGAAAATCGGCTCAAGGGTGTTGACAGGCGGGAGTTGGGGAATCAGTTCTTGGAGCCAGGAATAGGGAAGTTTCATAGGGTGTCCTTTGATGACCGATATTTACTGGAATCTTTTTGTTAGATGCATCATGTCCAGCGCTATTAAAACGCCGTGTTCCACGGTCCTAATTTCCTCATCGCTGAGCAGGCCCAAACGAGAAATAAATTTAGTGTGGTCAATGGTCGTAATCTGATGGCAAAGAATGTAACTGTCTTGCGTCAGTCCTCCCGCCCCAGCCGGTAGTGCTACTGCGGAAGGGCCGCGTGTCGCCTGTCTTCCGCTGGTCGAGCAGGGAAGAACGATGAACGATTTCCAGGTCTGAATGTCATTGAAAATGTCGCTGCTCAACACAAGCACTGGACGGCTGCCGCGCTGCTCACTTCCGCTTCTGGGATCAAGGTTGGCCTGCCAGATTTCGCCGCGCTTCACTCTTCGGCCTGCCAGACTTCCAAACCCGCCGCTTCAATGTCGGGATCGAAGTCATCAATTGTGCCTGCAACGGCCAACGCGTAAGCTTTCAGCTCTGCCCGAATCTTCGCCTGTTCGCGTTGCCAGAGTACTTCTTCAATAGCCTGCCGGGCCAGTGATGTCGCGCTCTCGCCGCTGGCCTTGGCGGTATGCATCAGCGCAGCGTGCAGCTCTTCGGAAAGAGGAACGTGTAAATTCTTCATGACACTAGTCTATGACAAATTTCATGGCAGAATATTGTCACAATTCACCCTAAAGCCCCCCGAAACTGCCCGATCACCTTCGGGTCGTTGGCGTAGAAGTAGCGGATGTCGGGGATGCCGTACTTCAGCATGGCGATGCGCTCCGGCCCCAGCCCGAAGGCAAAGCCAGTCTTGCCCTCGTAGATGCGCTTCTTGCCCGCCGCCTCGCGCAAATCGTCCACGGCCTTAAACACGTTCGGATGCACCATCCCGCAGCCGCCGAGTTCGAGCCATTTGCTCTCGCCGCGTGGGTTTTCCCACCACACTGCGAAGTCGGCTCCCGGCTCGGTGAAGGGGTAATAGCTCGGCTGAAAGCGCACCTTGGCCCCCGCGCCGAACAGGCCCCGAGCCATCTCGGCCACCGTGCCCTTGAGGTCGCTCATCTTGATGCCGTCGCCCACCACCAGACCTTCCAACTGGTGAAACATGGCCTCGTGGGTGGCGTCGGTGGCCTCGTAGCGGTAGACCTTGCCGCGTGCCACGATCTTCAGCGGCGGCGTGTGATCGACCATGTAGCGAATCTGCATTGGGCTGGTGTGGGTGCGGAGCAGTCGGCCATCTTCCAGCCAGAAGGTGTCCTGCAAATCGCGGGCCGGGTGATACCACGGCACGTTCAGCGCCTCGAAGTTGTGGTGCTCGTCCTCCACTTCGGGGCCTTCCACCGTGTCGTAGCCCAGCCGGGTGAAAATCTCGATCAAATCGTCGTACACGCGGGTAATCGGGTGCAGGCCGCCGGCAGGCAGGCTCAACCCCGGCAAAGTCACGTCAATCGCTTCCGAGGCCAGGCGGGCGTCCAGTGCGGCGCGTTTCAGCACCGTCTCGCGCTCGGTCAGGGCGCTGTCTAAGGCGGCCCGCACGGCGTTGATCTCGGCTCCGCGCGCTTTGCGCTCCTCGGGCGGGAGCTTGCCAAGGCTGCCGAGCTCCTTGGTGACGAGGCCGGACTTGCCGACATACTTGGTCTTGACCTGTTGCAGCGCCTCGACGTCGGCGGCGGCCATGATTTCCTGTAAAGCCTGTTCCTGCATGATTCTCCTTTGTGACACTGTTCAACATAAAAAAGCCCCGCCTGCAATCACAGACGGGGCAGCGGGCTGACGTTCTCAGCTCAGCACGGCCCCGCAGCCGAAAAACGGCGAAAGTGTACCGGCGCGGGGCGACATGCGCCCAGCCTAGCCGCTCGTCGGGGGCGGGGTCAAGGTGTAGACTCGGCGGTGACGAGCGCGGGGGAAGCCCGGTGACGGCCTGAGGGCCCATTCCGGCACTGTCGCGCAGCGGTGAAGGCTGTGTTGTGAGCAGCCCAAGTCCGAATGCCTGCCTCGCCGATTTCGCAGCTTGACCCTCGCGGAAAGGGAAACGCTCGGCGCAGTGTTTGAGTACACCACTCAACACCGCTGGACGCTTACTTCCGCCCCCGACGACGTGTCGGCACGGGCGGCTTTTTCGTTGAGGAGGAGGACTCCTCATGTATAAATTGATTGTTCTGAGCGCGGCGCTGCTGATGACTGCCGCCCACGCCACCGCCTACCCGCTGATCCTCACCGACGACACGGGCCGCAAGGTGACGCTCAAGGCCGAACCCATGCGGATCGTCAGCTTTTTGCCGAGCAATACCGAAACCATCTGCGCCATTGGCGGCTGCAACAAACTGGTGGGCGTGGACGAGTACAGCGACTATCCCGCTTCGGTGACCAGGTTGCCCAAAGTCGGCAATCTGTATCAGCCCAACATCGAGGCGGTGGTGGCCCTCAAGCCCGATGTGGTGATTGTCAGCAAATACGGCGACCTTGTCGCGCCACTGACCAATGCCGGAATCACTGTGCTGGCCGTCAATCCCGAAACCTACGAAGATGTGTTTTCCAAGACGCAACTTCTCGGCAAGATCATCAACCGCGAAGCGCAGGCCAAAGCGCTGGTCACGCAGATGCGCCGCGATATTGCCAGAGTGGAGATTCTGGCCAAAAACGCTGCCAAGAAGCCGACTGCCTACTACGAAATCGACCCGACGCCGTACACCGTCGGGCCCAATTCGTTTATCGGCGTGCTGCTGACCAAAGCGGGAGCAGTGAATATTATTCCGGCGTCTCTTGGCGACTTCCCCAAGATCAGCCCCGAATTGGTGGTCAGGTCGGCCCCGCAGTTCATCTTCGGCGTTGACCTTGCTACGGCCAAGGCCCGCCCTGGCTGGAATACCATCCCCGCCGTGAAATCGGGCCGCGTGTTCAAGGATGATGCGCTGGACCACATCCTCTCGCGCCCTGGCCCGCGCTTGCCGCAGGCACTCCTGGGCCTGGCGAAGCTGGTTCATCCTGAACTGTTCAAGTAGGGAGTGGATTGTAGTGCGTGGTTTTCGGCTTGTGGGAGCGGAAAGGGCAAGTTCGGCTTGCCCGTCACCCCCTCCCAACCTCGCCGCTTCCGCGACTCGTTCCCTTCATGGGGGACTCGTAGAGCTGCGGAACAGAGGAGTTAAAAGCAGAGCTCTTATTTTTCCTCTCCCTCTTCAGAGGGGAAATGTCCCGAAGGGACAGAGGGGGTGAAGTGAGCGTAGCGAAGACCTTCCCCAAGCGGGCTGTATCCTCCCTGGCCCTCCCCACACTCCTTCTTCTCCTTGTCACCCTCGCCACCGCCCTACTCGCCGTCGGCCTGGGTAGTGTGCCGATTTCACTTGCCGATACGCTCAAAGCCATTGGGCACGGGCTGAGCGGCACGGGTCTCAGCGGCAACGACGTGATCGTCTGGCAATTGAGACTGCCGCGTGTGGTGCTGGGCTTTCTGGTGGGCGCGGCGCTGGGAGTCAGCGGTGGGGCCTTTCAGGGCGTTTTCCGCAACCCCCTGGCCGACCCGTATCTGATGGGTGTGGCGAGCGGCGCGGGGCTGGGCGCGACGCTGGTGATCGCGCTGGGGCTGGCGACGCTGTGGTTGCCGCTGTTCGCGCTGCTGGGCGCACTGTTGAGCGTCTTCACCGCGCTGATGATCGCCCGCGAGGGCAAGAGATTGCCGCCTGCCCGCCTGATTCTGGCCGGGGTGGTGGTGGGCAGTATCCTCACGGCCTTCACCACTTACCTGCTGCTGCAAAACGCTGACCGTATCCGGCAGGTTTTTGCCTTCACGCTGGGCAATCTGGCGTTTGCGGGCTGGCCACAGGTGGGCAAGCTTTTGCCCTACGTGCTGATTGGCGGCGGGGTGCTGCTGCTGCTCGCCAAGGCGCTCAACACCTTGCAACTCGGCGACCTCACCGCCCACAGCCTGGGCCTGCCGGTGGAGCGTCTGAGACTTCTGGTGATCGTGGCGGCCAGCCTCTGCACGGCAGGCGCGGTCAGCTACGCGGGCATCATCGGCTTTATTGGGCTGGTCACGCCCCATCTGGTGCGGCGGCTGTGGGGCGCAGACCACCGGATTCTGCTGCCGGTGTCGGCCATCGCAGGCGGCACGCTGCTGGTGCTGTCAGACCTGCTGGCCCGCACCCTGACCCGCCCTGCCGAGTTGCCGGTGGGCGTGGTCACGACCTTGCTGGGCGGCCCATTTTTCCTGTATTTGCTGAGAAGGCAAAAAACGTAATGCTGGAAGCGCTGGATGTCTCGGTCAAGGCGGGCAATCTGCTGGCCGTTCAGCATGTCAGCGCTGCCTTTGAGCGTGGGCGATTCTCGGCCATCATCGGGCCGAACGGCGCGGGCAAATCTACTTTGATGCGGGCGCTGGCGGGGTTGGCCCCTGTACAGAGCGGCGAAATTCATTATCAGGGTCGTGCCTTGCCTGGCTACTCGCGCCGCGAACGCGCCCGCACGCTGGCGTATCTGGCCCAGACCGAGGCGTTGCCCCCCGACACCAAAGTGCGCGACGTGGTGGCGCTGGGGCGCGGGGCAGGGGAGTGGCTGTGGGGCCTCTTTCCCGGTAACCCGCTCTCGCTCGGCGGCCTGGGCCTGGAAGACGAGGGTGCAGTGGACTGTGCCATGCAGCGCACCGACACCGCCCGCTTTGCCGAGCGCTCTGTCGCTGAACTGTCAGGCGGCGAGCAGCAGCGTGTCTCGCTGGCCCGCGCCCTGGCCGCCGATCCAGAGTTTTTGCTGCTGGACGAACCCACCAACCACCTCGACCTTGCCTATGCGCTGAACTTGATAGACACTCTACGGGAGGAAGCCAGCAACGGCCTCGGTGTGGTGGCGGTGCTGCACGACCTCAACCTGGCGGCCCGCGCCGATCATCTGCTGCTGCTGAGTGAGGGCCGGGTGGTGGCGCAGGGCTGCGCCGAGGCCGTTCTGACGCCCCAGAACTTGCAGACGGTCTACGGCGTGCGGGTGGACGTCATTCGGCACGGGAGCAGGTTGGTGGTGGTGCCGGAGGGCTAAACATGTCAGGGCGCTGCCGCTCTCATGTCGCGTGTGGGTCCACTTCCCGACCGGCTGCGGGCTGACCTGCTCTCCCGTGATACTGAGCGGGTGTGGGCCAGCGCCTGCGCGGTGATCCGGCTGCACGATTCGGCGGCGTTGAGTGAGTTGGTGCGTCGCCTGCTGGAGATCGAGCGCTTCACGGCTGATCTGAATCTGGGCGGTGGCCTCTTCCAGAACAGCGAGCATCTGATGCAGGCGTTGCGCGTGCTGCGGGCGCATCGGGACGGGTGGGCATTCTGGATCACAGCCTGCCAAACTGGAACATGAGCGACTGCTATCAGTGCGCCGTCTGCGCCACCCGCTACGACGTGGAGTAGGGCGAGTCTCACCACACTTGGTGGCAGTGGAAGCTGGTCTGAATCAGGCTTCCAGGCCCTGCACTTTCCAGCGCTCCACGAACCGCCCGCCAAACACATGCACGATCAGTCCCACAAACACCAGCACCGCGCCCAGCACCTTGAGTGGCGGAAAACTTTCCTGAAAATAGAGGGCGCTGGACAGTAGCCCGAACACCGGCACCAGCAGCGAGAGGGGCGCGACCTTGCTCGCTCCGTGCTGCTGAATCAGCCAGTTCCAGATGCCGAAGCCCAGCACCGTGTTGAAATAGCCCATGAACGCCACCGCCGCCCAGAAGCCGGGGCCGCTGTGGGTCAGGGTGTGGCCGATGCTGGCCCAGCCGCTGGTGAGGCCGGTCATCAGCGTCAGCGGAATCGGTGGAATGAGTGCCGACCAGACCACCAGGCTGAGCATGCTGGCGTTGCCCGCCGACTTGATGAGAATGTTGCTGACGCTCCAGCCGAAGGCCGCGATCAGCACCAGCACCAGGCCGACGACGCTGGTGTGATGGTCGGCCAGCAGCCCGATGACGGCCATGCCCGCAAAAGCCAGCCCAATGCCCACGATCTGTGTGGCGGGCAGCCGCTCGCGCAGCAACAAGGCGGCCAGCAGCGCCGTGAAGAACGCCTGCATCTGCATCAGCAAACTCGCCAGGCCCGCGCCGAGGCCGAGCTGAATGGCCAGGTACAGCAGCCCGAACTGCACCACGCCCACCGCTATCCCGTAGCCCAGAAAAATCTGCCAGCGCATCATCGGGCGCGGGATAAAGAACACGGCAGGCACCGCGGCCAGCAAAAAGCGCAGGGCGGCAACCAAAAGCGGCGGCGCTTCAGTGACGCTCAGCTTGATGACCACAAAATTAACGCCCCAGATGAAGGTGATCAGCAGGGCCAGCAGGAGGCTTCGGAGCGGCATCGGCGATGACATGCCCCCACTTTAGCCCCGCCGCTTTGCAAGACTTGCACCCGAGTACCCAGCTGCGCCCGTGTAAGCTGGATGGCTGATGCCTCCTGGCCCCAAGTCCTTTGCCACACGCGGCCACCTGCTGGTCTGCCAGAACAGCAATTGCAAGGCGCGGGGCTCCGATCTGCTCTACCGCGCCCTCTGGAACGTGCTGGAACGCGACAAGCTGGCCTACTACAAGTCCGGCGGCAGCCTGCGCTTGACCGAGTCGGGCTGCCTGGGTGCGTGCGGTTTCGGTCCGGTGATGGTGTGTTACCGCACCAGGAACGGCGCGATGGAAGAAGCCTGGTACGCGGCGGTGAATGTGCTGCTGGCCCGCGAAGTGGCTCAGGCGATGCATGACGAAACTGAATTGCCTGCTCTTCAACGCTACGGCCCCTGAAATCAGGCGTGGTCTGAGGTCTATGGAGCGGTTGCCCAATGTTCGGGCACGTCTTTGACCTCAGCTGAATTTTATAAAACTATACGTGTTGCAAGAGAATTGGCCTCGAATCTAAAGCTATATTTGAGTTTGACGGCTCTAAGTTAATTTAGAATGAAATGACTCCCTAGCATTGTGGAAGGTAGAGAGTGAGCATTCTGCCTGCTTTACAATCGTTTTTTGAAGATGAACACGAGTTCATGAGCTACAATTTAACTTTGTGCTTATACTCGGTGTTTTGGTGAAATTCGATTTCATCTATTCACCAGATTTTGGGGTGACAGTTGAACAGAACGCACGACTGCCGCACCCGATGAACACAAGTCGAGCTGAACGGCAGGAACGGTAAGGGGGCAATGTGAATCAGAAGAGTTGGACACCGAGCCGGGGAGTGGTCATCCCGGCTCTGAAACTGTTGCGGGCCAAAGGCAACCACCTTGCTGAGGTGGCGTCATTTCATTGGGAGTGGTCAGCACCATTAACGGTGTTTCAGCGCCCGACTCTGCACAGACCAACCCAGCTCAAAGGAGGAAGCGTATGAGCACCGTCAGCGATTTTGTCATTGACCGTATTCAGCAGTGGGGTGTCACACGGGTCTTCGGCTTTCCTGGCGACGGCATCGGCGAGTTCGACGGCGCACTGGGCAAGGCGGAGCGCAAGGGCGAGGGCCTGAAGTACATCCGCCCGACCCACGAGGAAATCTGCGCCCTGATGGCCACTGCCCACGCCAAATTTACCGGCGAGGTGGGGGTGTGCATCGCCACTTCCAGCCCCGGCGCGTTTCACATGCTCAATGGCCTGTACGACGCCAAGATGGACAATCAGCCGGTGGTCGCCATCGTGGGGCAGCAGGGCCTGGCCTCGCTGGGCACCTTCGAGCAGCAGGAAAACAATCTGGAGCGGACGTTTGCCGACGTGGCCTGCTACGTGCAGACCATTGTCTCGCCGGAGCAGGCCCAGGCCGTCGTGGACACCGCCTTTCGCACCGCCCGCACCCGCCTCGCCCCTGCCGTGATTATTCTGCCGCACGACATTCAGGGCATGAAGATGGAAGACGCGGGCCGCGAACACTGGGTGTCGCGCAGCAGCGCTGTGGCTCCGTCCATTCAGATCACGCCGCCGGAAGACGAACTCAAGAAAGCCGCCGCTATCCTGAACGCGGGCAAGAAAGTCGCCATGATCGTCGGGCACGGTGCGAACGGGGCCACCGACGAGGTGCTGAAGGTGGCTGAGCTGACCGGTGCGGGCATCATCACCGCGCTGCGCGGCAAACAGGTGGTCCCCAGTGACGTGCCGCATCACACCCAGCAACTCGGCCTGCTCGGTTCCGGCCCCAGCCTGACCATGATGAAGGACTGCGACACCCTGCTGATGCTCGGTACCAATTACCCGTATGCCGAATTTTTGCCCAAGACCGGCCAGGCGCGGGCCATTCAGGTGGACCTCAAGCCCGAACAGATGGGGCTGCGTTACCCCACCGAGGTCAATCTGTGGGGCGACGTGAAAGCCACGCTCGCGGCGCTGATTCCGCATCTGGACACCAAGACCGATCTGAGCTTCCAGAGGATGCTCGCCGACGCCATGCACGACTGGGATCAGGAAGAGCAAGCGCAGGCCGAGGTGGAATACGAGAAACTCAATCCGCGTCTGGTGTATCACGAGCTGAATAAGCGGCTGCCTCCGCAGGCCATCGTCACCTGCGACGCGGGCACCACCGCCGACTGGTATGGCCATCACATCCGGCTGCGCCGGGGCATGATGGGCGATCTGTCTGGGCGGCTGGCGACCATGCTGGCGGCCATGCCCTACGCCACGGCGGCCAAGTTCGCCTATTCCGAGCGCTGTGTCATCTGCACCATCGGCGACGGCGCGTTTCAGATGCTGGGCATGAACGAACTGATCACCATCAAGAAGTACATGAAGGACTGGGAAAACCCGCAGTTCATCATTCTGGTGCTGCACAACGACGATCTGGAGCAGGTGTCCTGGGAAATGCGGACCGAGGACGGCAATCCGCTGTGGGACACCTCGCAGGACGTGGAGAGCATCGACTACGCCGGATACGCCGAGCTGCTGGGCTTCAAAGGCATCCGACTCAAGAAGGGTGACGACGTGGGGGCTGCCTGGGACGAGGCTTTTGCCCACCGGGGCGTGACGCTGATCGACGCTTATGTGGACAAGAACGTGCCGCCGATTCCGGCCCACATCAGCCGTCAGTACATGCTCAACACCGCCAAGGCGCTCCTGAAAGGCGACCCGGAAGAAGGCAGCGTGATCGTGGACTCGGCCAAAGCGCTGTTCACCGAGGGCGTGGAGCGGGCCAAGGGCATCTTGCACATCGGGCAGGACAAGGAAGGCGAGAAGAACAACTAACCAACGTGTCCCCGTTCCACTCGCCTCAAAAGGAGGCCAAACTCATGCCCCACACCCAACTGCCTCCCCTCACCACCGTCCATCTCCGAACCTACAAAGTCCCCACCCACTCCTTCGGGCAGGACCGCGCCGAGACCGACGGCACCGCCCGCTGGGACAGTACGGGCGTGCTGATCGCTCAGGTCACGGCGGGCAATCAAACCGGGCTGGGCTACGCCTACGTGGATGCGGCGGCGCTGGAAATCGCTCGCCACACACTCTGGCCGCTGCTGCAAGGGCAAGCCCCGCTGGACACGGCCCGGCACTTCTGGACGATGGCGGGAGCCGTTCGTAACCTGGGCTGGCCGGGTGTGGTGGCGGGCGCAATTTCGGCGCTGGACAACGCCCTGCACGACCTCAAGGCCCGCTCGCTGGACATTTCGCTGCTTCAATTGCTGGGCGGCGCACGGACGCACGTCATGGCTTACGGCAGCGGCGGCTTCACCTCGCAGACCCTTTCGCAACTGGAACAGCAGCTCGGCGGCTGGGCACAGCAAGGTTTGAAGGCCGTCAAAATGAAGATCGGCAGCCGCCCCGAGGACGACCTGAACCGCGTCAAGGCCGCCCGTGCCGCCATCGGCAACGATGTGGCGCTATTTGTGGACGCCAACGGAGCCTACAGCCGCAAACAGGCGCTGGGGTTTGCAGAACGCTTCGCCGATCTGAATGTGACCTGGTTTGAGGAACCCGTCTCCAGCGACGATTTAGAGGGATTGCGCCTGATCCGTGACCGCGCTCCCGGTTTCATGCAGATCGCGGCGGGCGAGTACGGCTACACGCCGACCTATTTTCACCACCTGCTCTCGGCGGGCGCGGTGGACACCCTTCAGGCCGACGCCACGCGCTGCGGCGGCGTAAGCGGTTTTCTGTCGGCGGCGGCCCAGGCACAGGGCGCAGGCATTCCGATGAGCGCCCACACCGCACCCGCCCTGCACGCGTCCATCGCCTCGGCGCTGCCCAACGTGGTCAACGTGGAGTATTTCTACGATCACGTCCGGATTGAATCTATGTTTTTTGAAGGTCTACCGATTCTGGAAGCGGGCGAACTGTATCCGCTGCCAGCTCAGCCGGGACACGGCTTGAGGTTCAAGGAAAAAGACGCCCAGCCGTATTTGACGGGCGAATGGAGGTCAAGATGACCGAACAGAAGAAACCTAAAATTGTAGTCGTGACCGGCGCGAGTGCCGGAGCGGGCCGGGCTGTCGCCGTGGCATTTGGCAAGCGCGGCGACACGGTGGCCTTGATCGCACGCGGCAAGGCCGGGCTGGAAGGCGCGAAAACCGAGGTGGAATCGGTGGGCGGCAAGGCCTTGGTCGTGCAGTGCGACGTGGCCGACGCCGACGCGGTGGAGGCGGCAGCCGAGCGCATCGAAACCGAACTCGGCCCAATTGACGTGTGGGTCAACGTCGCCATGACTGGGGTGTTCAGCTATGTCAAGGACATGAAGCCGGAAGAATACAAGCGCGTCACCGAGGTCAACTACCTGGGCTTCGTCTACGGCACGCTGTCGGCGCTCAAGCGGATGCTGCCGCGCGATTCGGGGCGGATCATCCAGTTCGGCTCGGCGCTGGCGTACCGGGGCATTCCGCTGCAAAGCGCTTACTGCGGCAGCAAGCACGCCATCCAGGGGTTTTGCGATTCGCTGCGGGCCGAGCTGCTCAGCGAGAACAGCAACGTGACGGTCAGCATGGTGCAGATGCCTGCCATCAATACCCCGCAGTTCGACTGGCTCAGAAGCCGGATGCCGCGCCGGGCGCAACCTGTGCCGCCCATTTTTCAGCCGGAAATTCCCGCCGAGGCGATTCTCTACGCCGCCGACACCGGACGCCGCGAGCTGCTGGTGGGGGCGTCGACCTGGGTGGCGGTCTGGGGCAACAATTTCCTGCCCGCTCTCGGGGACTGGTATCTGGCGAAGACGGGTATCAACGGCCAGATGACCGATCAGACGCAGCCGAAAGACGCTCCCGACAACATGTTCCACCCGCTGGACGATGAAAAAGACTGGGGAATGCATGGCCGATTTGATGACCGCGCCAAGAACATCAGCTGGCAGTTGCCGCTCGACATGCACCGCTCCATGTTCGCCACCGCGCTGGTCGTGACGGCGGCAAGCATTTGGGGGGTGGGCCGTGCGCTCCGCCGATAAAGTCGCCACCGCCGCGACAGTAACGGCCCTCGCCTCGCTGGCCATCATCAGCGCCCGGCAGTTCGGCTGGATTGAGAAGTTGCCGGAGCTGCCCGGCGCGGTATTTCAGTCCAACGAGTTGACGACCTCTGAAGACAGCAAGGTGCTGGGCCTGCCGGACGGCCCGCTGGGCATCGGCAGCTACGCCCTGACGCTGCTGCTCGTTTCGCGCGGCAGTTCGCTGGCCCGTTACAAGGTCGCGCTTGACCTGCTCTACGCCGTCTCGCGTTCGGGTGGCACCTACCTCAAGGAGAAAGAGCTGTGCGGCTGGTGCCTGATCGCTCTGGGCGCGAGCGCAGTAAGCACGGCGGCGTTGTGGGGTGAGCAATGAGCACGCTGGAAAAGACCATAAAGCAGGACGTCAGGGCCGTGTTGCGCGACGTGAATCAGGGCCGCTTTGAAAGGAGCATGTCCGGCGTGACGGCGGCGAGCGCGATTCTGGTGTGCGCCGAGGTGTATTACGAGCATTACAAAGGTTCGTTCAGCAACCGCCTGATGTGGTCACCCATCGTGGTCACGCCGCCGATTGTGGTGGCCGGTATCGCCGGAATTTTCAGCCGCCGAGCCGCCAAGACTGCGCTGCCCGTTGCCGCCGGACTGTACGTGCTGACCGGGCTGGCCGGGCTGATTCTGCACGCACGCGGTGTGGCCCGCAAGCCGGGCGGCTGGGACTACGCCCGCTACAACCTGGTGATGGGGCCGCCCGTGATCGCGCCGGGCCTGTTTGCAATGGTGGGCGGCATGGGCCTGCTGGCCTCGCTGGTGCGCCGCGAAGGTGAAGACGAATGACCGTCAGCGACCCGGTGAGCGAATTTAAGAAATCAATAGCTCAGACCGCTTCCAGTCAACCCTTCGACCCCAATGACCCCTTCCGCTCCGCTGCCCACCTGCCCAAGCAGCGCGGCGGCCAGGCTCCCGACCCCAACTATTTACCGCGCCAGCGGGCCGGAATCACCCCACAGATGCACGGGCGCTATCCCGATTACGACATTCTCTCGCAGGAAAACGCCTGGGACGAGGTGACGCGCCAGGTGGTGCTGGAACGGCTCAAGACTTATGGACAGCCGAAGTTCTTCAGCCTGGGCGAGTGGCGCACCTTATCTGCCTTTTCCGACGTGCTGCTGGCCCAGCACACCGAACCCAGAGTGGACGTGCTGGCCTACGTGGACGCCAAGTTGCACAAGGCGGGAGAAGGTGGCGTGGACGGCTTTCAGTACGACGATCTGCCCAGCGATCAGGACGTCTGGCGGCAGGTGGCGCGGGGGCTGAACGACTCGGCGCAGGGAAGAGGCGCGGCGAACTACGCCGAAGCGCCGCAGCAAGTCAAGGCAGGAATCCTCAGCGACTTCATGGACGGCACGTTGTCGGGCGGCGTCTGGGATCAGCTGAGCGTCAAGCGGGCTTTCAAGGTCGTCAGCCGCAGCCTTCTGGAAGGTTTTTACAGTCACCCCTGGGCCTGGAACGAGGTGGGTTTTGGTGGCCCGGCCTACCCGCGCGGCTATATGCGGCTCGGCATGGCGCTGGGTGAGGGCGGCGACCAGCGTGAACCCTGGGAAAAGCCGGAAACCAAAGACATCAACGCCCAACTGCTGCGCGACAATGAGGCGCACCTCGGCAGCAAGCAGAAGGCCGACGAACCCGAGGACATTCACTGGCTCAAGTCTCAAGCCGCCCGCGCTGAGCGCATCTCCAGAGCGCTGGCGGCCAATCCGCCGCAGTTTCGCGGCACCGGCTACAAGCGGCTGCTCAAGGGCGCGATTCAGCCCAAGGCCAACGACAGCGCCAAGCTGCTCCACGTTCACAAGCGGGCGGTGCCGCAGGACAAGATGAAGCGCTACGCCGACACAGACGAAGTCGATCTCCTGATCGTCGGCGCGGGCGCGGGCGGTGGAGTCCTGGCCCAGCGGATGGCGCGGGCAGGCTGGAAAGTCGTGGTGCTGGAAGGCGGCCCCTTCTGGGACCCCGACAAGGACTGGGTCAGCGACGAGGCGGCCTCGCACCACATCTACTGGAACGGTAAGCGCGTCATCGGCGGCGAGAACCCGGTGGAAATGGGCAAGAACAACTCCGGCCACGGGGTCGGCGGCAGCATGATTCACTACGCCGGTTACGTGCCGAGGTTTCACCCGTCCGATTTCATGACCCAGAGTCTGGACGGTGTGGGAGCCGATTGGCCGATCAGTTACTGGGACGTGGCGCGGCACTACGAGGCCTGCGAGGTGGAGCTGCCTGCCGCCGGGCAGGACTGGCCGTGGGGCCACATTCACCGCTACACCCACAGCGCCCACCCGATCAGCGGCGCGGCGGAGCGGCTGATCATTGGCGCAGACAAGTTCGGTATGGCGATGCGTGTCGGCCCGGTGGGAATCGCCAACGGCACCTTCGGCAACCGCCCGCACTGCATTTACCGTGGATTCTGTTTGCAGGGCTGCAAGGTGAACGCCAAAGGAAGCCCGCTGGTGACGCATATTCCCGACGCCATCAACCACGGCGCGGAGATTCGGGCCAACAGTACGGCGCTCAAGGTACTGATGGACGGTTCCAAAGCGGTGGGCGTGGAATACATCCGGGGCGGCCAGATTCGCCAGCAAAAGGCCAAACGCGTGGCCGTGGCGGGCTACTCCATTGAATCGCCGCGCCTCCTGCTCAACAGTGCCCAGCCAGGTTGGGAAGGCGGCGTGGGCAACCGCCACGATCAGGTGGGCCGCTACGTGATGGTGCAGGGCGCACCCGTTGTGATGGGCCGCTTTCCCGAAATGCTCCGCACCTACAAAGCACCACCACCCGAAGTCAGCACCGAGCAATTCTACGAAACCGACGATCAGCGCGGCTTCAAGCGCGGTTTTTCCATCCAGACCACCGGGCCGCTGCCGATCGGCTTTGCTGAGAACATTCTGGGTGAGGGCCACTGGGGCGACGCCCTGCGCGAGTACGCCCGCGATTACAACCACTGGGTCAGCATCGGCGGGCTGTGCGAGTTGCTGCCGCATCCCGAGAACCGCGTCACGCTGGCCGAGGTCAAGGACCACAATGGCCTGCCGGTGGCCCGCTACGACCACACCCTGCACCAGAACGACAAGGACAACATCGCCTACGCCAAGAAGTTCATCAAGGGGCTGCTGGAACAGGCGGGCGCTCAGGACATCATCGCCACCGAGCGCTTCGCCCACCTGATCGGCGGCAACCGGATGGGATATACGCCGGAAGACAGTGTGTGTAGCAGTGACCATAAAGTCTGGGGCACCCAGAACCTGTTCATCACCGACGGGAGCGCCTGTCCCACACAGGGCAGCGCCAATCCGGCCCTGACCATCATGGCGCTGAGTTCACGGCTGGGCGAGCGGTTCAGCCGAAATCAAGTGCCAGACGGCGAACCGACGCCGCAGCCCAAGAAGACGAAAAGCCGGGCGGAACTGTTCGGGCCACCAACTTGACCACCCAGGAGGCGCACCCATGACCAACCATCCATCAACCGACCACCCGTCACACAGCGACATCGGCAAACTCGTCTGGGCCATTCCCGAGGGCTGGATTCCCGGCTGGAGTCACGGTCCCGAGCCAGAGCTGCTCTCGCACGAGGCGGCCTGCATCCTCAACCCCAACGACCGCGACGCGCACGTGGAAATCACCATCTACTTTGAAGACCGTGACCCCATCGGGCCTTACAAACTGACCGTCGGCGCGAGGCGCACCCTGCACCAGCGCTTCAACACCCTCACCGACCCCGAACCCATTCCTGTCAGCACCGCCTACGCCTCGGTGATCCGCTCGGATACGCCCATCATCGTCCAGCACACCCGCCTGGATTCGCGTCAGGCTGAGAACGCGCTGCTCAGCACCATCGCTTACACGGAGTAACCATGTCTCAGCCCAGCATCCAACCCCCACTGCACGCTTCCGAGGCTCCCGGACGGCCTGGCCTCAAGCCCACCTGGACGAGCAGCGACAAAGACGCCGTGACCGGCGCACTCGGCGGCGGGCGGGTACGGGCCGCCGTCGGCTACGGGGTGGTCAACGAAGTCTACTGGCCGTCCTCCGGCGAGCCGCAGGTGCGCGACCTGACCTTCATCGTCAAGACGGCAGGCGGCTGGGTGGATATCAAGCGTGACTGCACCTACAGCCTGACGCCCCACGAGGACGGCCCGCTGATCAGCATTGAACACCGCCTGGCCAGCGACCCCGCCTTCAGTCTCAAGCTGGAAATCTTGCCGTCGATAGAAAACGACTCACTGCTGATCAATTACGACCTCGTGGGCGGCACCCTTTACGCGCTGCTCGCGCCCCACCTGGCCGACTCCGGCGAGGACAACAGCGCCTGGATTCAGGGCGGCGTGATGTACGCCCAGCGGGGTGACTCGGCGCTGGCGTTTCTGGCCAGTGGCGAGTTCGGCAAGATGAGCGCGGGCTTCGTGGGCGTCAGCGACGGCTGGCAGGACTTCAATCAGCACGGCGAGATGACCTGGCAGTACGGCAAGGCCGAACACGGCACCGTGGCGTTGATGGCCGAACTCAAAGACGCCCAGGGCACGCTGGCGCTGGCGTTTGCCCATCACGCTCCGGGCGCGGCCATTCACGCCCGCAGCGGCTTGCAGCGGCCCTTCGCCCTGCAACGCGAGGAGTTTCTGGCCAGCTGGAAAACCTGGACTTCGCGCCTCAGGCTGCCCGACGGCAGTGACGAGGAAACGGGCCGCGCCCGCCTCAGCGCCCAGGTCATCCGGGTGCATGAGGGGAGCGACTTCGCGGGCGCGATTGTCGCCAGCCTCAGCGTGCCGTTCGGGCAGGCCCACGACTCGCTGGGGGGCTACCATCTGGTGTGGCCCCGCGACATGGTGGAGGCGGCCACCGGCCTGCTGGCGGTGGGACAGGTGAACGACGCGGTTCGCAGTCTCAATTATCTGCTGGCCGCCCAGTCGCCCGACGGTCACTGGCCGCAGAACATCTTTCCCAACGGTGAGCCGTTCTGGTCCGGCGATCAGCTCGACGAAACCGCTTTTGTGCTGCTGCTGATGGCCAAGTTGCGCGAAGTGGAGCAGGACGACAACTTTACCGCGCGCGCCCTGGAGTGGGCGGCGACGCGGGCCGTGGGCTACTTGCTGCGGCATGGGCCAGTCAGCCAGGAAGACCGCTGGGAAGAAAACAGCGGGATCAGCGCTTACACCGTCGCCATCATGATTGCCGGGCTGGTGGCGGCGACGTCCTGGCTCACCCCGGCGCAAACCGAGTTGGCCCTGGCCGTGGCCGACGACTGGAACGCCCGCCTGGAGGGCTGGTGCTACGTCACCGGCCAGGACGCGGCGCTGGCCGGGAAGTACGGCGTCGACGGCTACTACATCCGGATTGCCCCGCAGGCCGCCGAGCAGCCGGGCCAGCAGGACGTGACCATTGCCAACACTGCCGATCTGAAGGTCAAGGCGGGCGGCCTGGTCAGCCTGGATTTCGGTTATCTGGTGCGGGTGGGTCTGCGGCAGGCCACCGACCCGCGTATTCAAAACAGTCTCAAGGTGGTGGACGGCGAACTCCGCAAGGAGACACCCAGCGGGCCGCTGTATTACCGCTATCAGCATGACGCCTACGGCAACACGGCAGACGGTGGCCCGTTTCTGGGCCTGAACGACGGCATCGGGCGGCTGTGGCCCCTGCTGGCAGGCGAGCGCGGCCATCTGGCGCTGCTGGCGGGCGGCTCGGCGGACGAGTACCTGGACGCCATGCTGAGGTCGAGCGGCGACGGCGGCCTTTTTCCCGAACAGGTCTGGGACACCGAGCCGGAGAAGACCTTTGAGCCTGGTAAACCGGCGGGCAGCGCCATGCCGCTGGTGTGGGCGCACGCCGAATACCTGAAGTTGTTGTGGGCACGCCAGAATGGTCGGTCTTACGAAACGCTGGAAGCGGTCAAAGACCGGTATCTGTCCGGCAGTCCCGCGCCCAAAGTCACCTTCTGGACGACCAATGCGCCTGTGTTCAGGCTGGCGGCGAACCTCGACCTGAGTGTGCAGGACACCCAGCCGTTCACCCTGCACTTTGGTTTTGGAGACGCCGGGCAGTGGACGAGCATTCAGGACAAAGACGCTGAGGAGGGCGAGTTCGGACTGTGGCAGGTCAGGTTCACGGCGCGGGAGCTGGCAGGCAGGGGCAGGCTCAACTTTGTCCGGCGCTACGACTCGGGTTGGGAGAGCCAGAACTGGCGGGTGGAGCTGCCCTCAACGTGAAGCTGCCCGAGCAGCTCTGGTTGGAAGACTACGGCCTGGTCGGCGACCTTCGCAGCGCGGCCCTGATCGGCGCGGACGGCAGCGTCAGCTGGCTGTGCCTGCCCAATCTGGACAGCCCCAGCGTATTCGGTGCGCTGCTTGACGCAGAGGCTGGATTCTGGCGGATCAGACCGGCTGAGTCTGAAACGTCCGGCAAACAGCGCTACTGGCAAGGCAGCAACGTTCTAGACACCACCTTTGATCTGCCCAGCGGCCAGGTCACTCTCACTGATTTTATGCCGCTGGGCGCGGGCACTCTGCAAAGTGACCTCAAAGCTGTAAGGCTGATCCGGCGGGTGCAGGTCACAGGAGCGGCCTGCGACATGGTGGCCGATTTCGCGCCGCGCCCGCAGTACGGCAAAGCGGCCAGATTCAATGCCGAGAATGGGCTGGTCAGCGTTCAGCACGGCCAGCAGATGTGGTTTCTGTGGAGCAGCCAGCCGCATGAAGTGAGCAAAGAGAAGCACGCGGCCCAGGTCCATTTCACGTTGCAACCTGACCAGACCGCCTGGTTTGCCCTCATCGAGCAGCCGCTCAGCCTGGAGCCAGAAGTTTTGAAAGAGCTTCTGGACGACACCCACCGCACCTGGGCCAACTGGCTCGCGGCAGGACAATCGCGGCGCACCCTGGGCGACCACCCGCACCGCGACCTTGAAATCCGCTCAGCCCTGGTGCTCAAGTTGCTCAGCTCCCCTGGTGGAGCTATCGCGGCGGCCCCCACCACCTCGTTGCCGGAAGTGCTGGGCGGAAGCCGCAACTGGGATTACCGCTACTGCTGGCTGCGTGACAGCACCTTCACCGCTCAGGCGCTGCACCACCTCGGGCACCGCGAGGAAGCCGCCGATCTGCTGAAGTGGTTCGGAAAAGCCAGTCGGCGCAGCAAGCCCAGGAACCTCAAAATCGCCTACACCATCGCCGGTGAAGCGGTGCCTGCCGAGCGCGCCCTGAAGTGGTTGGGTTACAAAGGCTCGCGCCCCGTGCATATCGGCAACGGCGCACGCAACCAGAAGCAACTCGACGTCTACGGCGAGGTGATGGCCGCCTATTTCGATTCGGTGCGCTACGGCAAAATGGAACTGGACGATCAGGTCTGGCAGGAGATCAGCGGGCTGGCGGGTGCGGTCTGTGACCTCTGGAAACGGCCCGATAAAGGCATCTGGGAAGCGCGGCAGCCGGGTCAGCAGCATACCTATAGCAAGTTGATGTGCTGGGTGGCGCTCGACCGGGCCGTGAAGCTGGGCGAGCAGAATGGGCGCAAGGTGCCGGGCAAGTGGAAAAAAGAGCGCGACGCCGTGCGGGAAATGATTCTGGACAGGGGCTTTAACCCTGATCTGAACAGCTTTACCCAGACCTTTGGCGGCACCACCCTCGACGCCACCTCGCTGATGATTCCGCTGATGGGCTTCCTGCCGCCGGACGATGTGCGGGTGCTGGGCACCTTGAAAGCAGTTCAGGAACACCTGGCCGATGGAGCGCTGGTACGCCGCTACAACGGCGGCGACGGCATGGAGGGTCAGGAAGGCTATTTCATTCTGTGCAGCTTCTGGCTGATCAGCGCCGAGGCCCTCTGCGGGCAGGTCAAACTGGCCCAGCAGCACTTTGACGAGATGCTGGGGCACTGCTCGCCGCTGGGCCTGCTGGCCGAGGAGATCACGCCGGACGGTGAGCATCTGCTCGGCAACTTTCCGCAGGCGTACAGCCACGTTGGGCTGATCAACGCGCTGGCGTACTTGCAGCAGGCCCAGGGCAGGTTTGAGCAGGATGACCAGCCCCTGCTGAGCGGCACGGAGGTGACTGAATGAATGTCAACTTAATGACCGCTCAAGGCTGGGGCGGCGCTTCCCCCTGGTACTGGCGGCCCGAAGCGCAGATGCTGGAGGAACTGTGATGTTGTTCGCTGTGATGACGCCCTGCGTGAAGGTGTCCGCGTGAGTCTGCCCGCCACCATTCCCGTGTTGCAGCCTGCCTCGCCGCTGGCCCGGCCCATCACCGAGCTGATCTACATCACGCTGGGAGTGGGCGGCGTGGTCTTCTTGCTGGTCACTGGCCTGACCCTCTATTTTTCCTGGCGCTTCAAGCACCGGGGCGCGCAGGGCGAGCCGCCGCAGATTTTTGGTAATGCCCGCGACGAGATCATCTGGATGGGCGCGGCGGCAGCAGTGCTGGTGCTGCTGTTCGGCCTGGCCTGGGGGCTGATGAACAAGGTCGACCCCGAAACGGGGCAAGACGGCACGCCCGACATCAAGGTGACTGGGCATCAGTGGTTCTGGGAAGCCAGCTACCCGCGTGCGTCCAATCCGGCGGGGCAGGGTGTGGTCAGCACCGCCACTGAAATTCATATTCCCACTGGCAAACGGATGCTGCTTCAACTCGCCAGCGCCGACGTGATCCACGATTTCTGGGCACCTCAGCTGGCCCGCAAGATGGACGTCGTGCCGGGCCAGAACAACCGCGTCTGGATTCAGGCCGACAAGCCGGGCAACTACCTGGGGGCCTGTGCCGAGTTCTGCGGAGCGCAGCACGCCTGGATGCGCTTCACGGTGGTGGCCCAGACCCCGCAGGACTTTCAGGCGTGGCTGGCGGCCCAGGCCCGGCAGGCGGCCCCCCCCAGTCCTGGCGCGGCGGCCTCGGGCGCGGCCCTGTTCGTGCGCCAGGGCTGCGGCGAGTGCCACCGGGTGCGCGGACTGGGCGCGAGGGGCAACGTCGGCCCCGACCTGACCCATTTCGCCTCGCGCAGCCAGATGGCCGGGGGCGTGCTGAGCACCCGCCCCGGCGACGTGGTGCGGTGGCTGGGCAACCCGGATGCCTACAAGCCCGGCACCCGGATGCCCAATTTCCACCTGAACGACGCGCAGTTGCGCCAGCTCACGGCTTATCTGGAGACGCTGAAATGACCACCCTCAAGCCTGAAATCAGCCAGCCAGAAACGCGTCTGCCCACCGCCGAGATGGAACCCAAAGCCGCGCCGCGCAACTTCACCCGCTGGCTCTCGACGACCAACCACAAAGACATCGGCCTGATGTACCTGGCGCTCGGCTCGCTGTTCTTCTTTCTGGGCGGGGTGGAGGCGCTGGTCATGCGGCTGCAACTGGCCCGGCCCGGCAATACCCTGCTGACCGGCACGACCTACAACGAGTTCTTCACCCTGCACGGCACCACCATGATTTTCCTGGCGGTGATGCCGATGCTGCTGGGGTTTTCCAATTATCTGCTGCCGCTGCAAATCGGGGCCAAAGACATGGCCTTTCCGCGCCTGAACGCCTTCGGCTTCTGGCTCTCGGCGCTGGGCGGCCTGACCCTCTATCTGAGTCTGCTGGAAGGCCCGCCCTCGGCAGGCTGGTTCGCCTACGCGCCTCTCAGCGAACGGCCCTTCAGCATGAGCCTGGGCGTCGACTTCTGGGCGGTGGCGCTGCTGCTCACCGGCACCGGCACCACCCTGACCGCCATCAACATCATCGTGACGGCCACCCGCTACCGCGCCGTCGGCATGGGCTTCTGGCGGATGCCGCTGTTCGCGTGGATGGTCTACGTCAACGCCTTCATGATCGTGTTCGCTTTCCCGGCACTCAACGCGGCCCTGATCATGCTGGAAGTGGACCGGGTCCTCAGCGGGCATTTCTTCTCGCACGGTGGCAGCGCCCTGCTGTGGCAGCATTATTTCTGGTTTTTCGGCCACCCCGAGGTCTACATCATGGTTCTCCCGGCCTGGGGCATCATCAGCGAGGTCATTCCGGTGTTCTCGCGCAAGCCGATCTTCGGCTACGAGTTCGTGGCGGGGTCCACCGTGGCCATCGCGGTGCTGAGTTTCGCCGTGTATGCCCACCACATGTTTGCCGTCGGTTTTGCCCGCCCGGTCAATCTGGCGTTCGCTGCCAGCACCATGCTGATCGCCGTGCCCACCGGCATCAAGGTCATGAACTGGGTGGCCACCCTCTGGAAAGGCAGTATCCGTTTCACGGTGCCGATGCTCTACGCGCTGGCCTTCCTGATTCAGTTCACCTTCGGCGGCGTCACCGGGGTCAGCTTCGCGGTGCTGCCGATCGACTGGCAGGTCACGGATACGTATTACGTGGTGGCGCACTTTCACTACGTTCTGATGGGCGGCAGCCTCTTCGCCCTGCTCTCGGGCCTGCATTTTTATTACCCCAAGATGACCGGGCGGATGCTCAGCGAATCCGTCGGCAAGTTCGCCTTCTGGATGATCACCCTGGGCTTCAACGGCGTCTTTCTGGTGCAGCACGCCCTGGGCCTGATGGGGATGCCCCGCCGGGTCTACACCTATCCCGATCTGCCGGGCTGGGGAGCCCTGAACATGTTCTCGACCTTCAGCGCCTTCGTGCTGGGTCTGGGGCTGCTGCTCACCCTGATCAATCTGGTGGTCAGCTTCAAGCTGGGCCGGGTGGCCGGAAACAACCCCTGGCAAGCCTGGACGCTGGATTGGCTGACGACCAGCCCGCCGCCGAAGGAGAACTTCACCATGCTGCCGCCGATCCGCTCCAGCCGCCCGCTGTGGGACCTGACCCACCCCGAAGACCAGGACCACAAGCGGCCCCAGCGCCACGACAAGCAGGGCCAGGGCCACATCCGCGCCGAGGAACGGGGGCACGACCAATGACCGGACCATCAGTCGCCGGACAGTCTCTCAGCGGGCCAGACTATGAACCGGGACCGGGCGGTGCTGTGCTGCCGCACTTCTCCGACGCCCATCCACCTGAGTACGCCGACGCCAGTCCGCAGTCCAACGGTTTCTGGGGCATGGTGGTGTTTCTCGCCACCGACACGGTGATGTTTACCTTGCTGATCGTCGCCAACATTTACCTGCGGCGCTACTCGCACGGCCCCGGCCAGAGCGCCCTCGACCCCGGCACGACCCTCTGGTACAGCCTGGGGCTGTGGGCGTCGAGTGGCACACTGATTCTGGCCGACCGCTTCAAGAGCCGCGCCGCGCTGTCCGGCGGCCTGACGTTGCTCACTGCCCTGCTGGGTCTGGTCTTCGTGTACGGCCAGGTGCAGGAGTACCTCGGCCTGATTGCCAAGGGCGCAACTGTGGACGCCAACCTGTTTTTCACTGGCTTCTACACCGTGACCGGACTCCACGGCTTGCACGTGCTGCTGGGCGCAGTCGCGCTGACGATTCTTGGCATTCTGCGCCTGCGGGGGCTGATCGGCCCGAAGCGCTCAGGCTTCGCGGCGGGCCTGGGCATCTACTGGCATTTCGTGGACGCCGTGTGGGTGGTGCTGTTTCTGGTGCTGTACATCTGGGGTGGGCCGTGACCGCTCTGGGTCTTAACCGCTGGCCGCTCGCTGGGGCACTCCTGGCCCTGCTCGGCGCAGGCCTGCTCTACGCTTCAGGCACGGAGATGCGTCCTGGCAGCTTCAGTTCGCACATGGGTGCCCACCTGCTGCTGTCGCTGGGGGCCGCACCGCTGCTGGTGCTGGCCTTTCCGGAATGGCGGCCCCGCGTGAGTGGCCCACTGGCCTTTCTGGCCTTCAACCTCGTCACCTACGGGGTGCATCTGCCCACTATCTACGCCCGACTGATGACGCCAGCCGGAATGGCGCTCGAAAGCCTGCTGTTTGTCGGCACGGGGCTGCTGTTCTGGCTCCGGGCGGCGGGCGGAGGGCTGGGCGCGGCGACGCTCCTCCTTTCACAAATGGTGGCCTGCGCCCTGCTGGGGGCCGCCATTACGTTCAGCCGTGACGCCTACTCCATGACCGTGCCCAGCGACACCGCGCTCGGCGGCGTGCTGATGTGGGTCTTGGGCGGGCTGGTGGTCATGGCGGGAGCGGTCTATCACCTGCTTTCCCTTTTGAATTCTGGTTTGAAGTCTGGACAGGAACCCCATGAACAAGCGACCTAGTTTTTTGACTCAACTGCTCAGCCGTCTGCTGAAAGTGCTGGGCGCTCCGGCGTACTGGCTGGTCCGGCGGCTGGGGTATAGGCCCACCGCGCCCGCCCAGATTCCGATCGTCGTTTCACCTGTGCCCGTTCATAGGCCACCCGCAGAAGCCCCGTTGCCGCCCGGCTGGACCCGCCCGCGCTCAATGCAGGAAGCCAAACCGACCCTTGCGCCGGTGCTGCTGGCGTTCGGGCTGGCGGGCGCGGCCCTCGGCCTGCTCATCACCATCTGGAGCATCGTTGGCGTGGGCGTGGTGCTGGCGGTGCTCGGCGGCGCGATGTGGGCCTGGGACAGCTATCAGGAATCGGGAGAGGGTTGATGAGCGGCGCGGGCGACAAGACTGCGGCGGCTCAGAAAACCCACCAGAAAACGCAGCAGCAGCAGGACACTTCCCGCCGCAAGTTTCTGGTCTGGCTGAGTCTCGGCTCCGGCGCGGCGGCGGCGGCAGCGGCAGGCTACCCGGTGGCGCGGGCGGTGCTCGACCCGGCCTTTCAGAATAAGTACAGCCCCACAGGCGACAAGGGCGAGTGGCAGACCGTCGGGCAGCAGGCCGACTTTCCGCTGGGCCAAACGGTGCTGGTGACGTTCACCCGGCCTGACGCCCAGGCCTACGCCGGGGCCGTCAAGAAGGACACCGCCTACCTGACCCGGCGTGAGGGCGACTGGCTGGCGCTGCACAACGTCTGTATGCACCTGGGCTGCCCGGTGCAGCATCAGGCGGGTTCGGGTCTCTACTTCTGCCCGTGTCACGGCGGGGTCTACAACGCGGAGGGCACCAACGTGGCCGGGCCGCCGCGCATTCCGCTCCGGCGCTTGGGGGTGCGGCTCCAGGGTCAGGACGTGCAGCTTCAGACCGCTGCGTTGCCACTGCCGACGCTGGTGTGGCCGGGGAGCAGTTCGTGAGCAGCCCACCTGACTTTTCCGAGAAGATCATGCCCGACACGCCGGAGGCCAACCGCGACGCCCGCCAGCACGGCAAGGTCGTCGGCTGGCTGGAAGACCGCACCGGGCTGGTCAGCCGCCTCAATCAGGCGGCGGGCCACCGGGTGCCGAGGCGCAGCGGCTGGGCCTTCGTGTTCGGCAGCGCCACGTTGTTCGCCTTCATCTTGCAGGTGGTCAGCGGCATCACGCTGGCGATGTTCTTCGAACCGGCCACCGCCACCGCCTACCAGAGCCTCCAGCAGATTTCGACGCCTGGCAGCTTCGAGGCCCTCGTGCGCGGGCTGCACTACTTCGGCGCGTCTTTGATGGTCGTGATGGCGGGCATCCACATGGCCCGCGTTTACCTGATGGCCGCTTACAAATACCCGCGTGAGGTGCAGTGGCTCAGCGGGGTGCTGCTGCTGTTTCTGGTGCTGGCGATGGCCTTCACCGGGCAGACCCTGCGCTGGGACCAGAATGCCCTCTGGAGCGTGGTCGTCGGTGCGGAGCAGGCTGCCCGTGCGCCCTTCGTCGGCCCGATTCTGGCCCGCTTTCTGCTGGCCGGCGATACGCTCAACGCCGCCACACTCTCGCGCCTGTTCAGCCTGCACGTGTTCTGGTTCCCGGCGATCATGTTCGGCCTGATCGGGCTGCATGTCTTTCTGGTTCTCAGAAACGGGATCAGTGAAACGCCAGTGCCGGGGCGCAAGGTCGATCCGCGCACCTACAAACAGGACTACCAGGCCCGTGTCAAGCGTGACGGCGTGCCGTTCTGGCCCGACGCGGCCTGGCGCGACACGGTGTTCGGCAGCGCCCTGATCTTGCTAATGGTGTTTCTGGCCTGGAAGATCGGCGCACCCGAACTCGGCAAGCCGCCTGACCCCAGCATCGTGCAGGCCGATCCCAAGCCCGACTGGTACCTGATCTGGTACTTCTCGGTGCTGGCGCTGTGGCCTTACGCCGTCACCAACATCATGATCATCGCCGCGCCGCTGCTGGCGCTGGTGGCACTACTGGCCCTGCCGTTTGTCAGCAACAAGGGTGAGCGCTCGCCCAGCCGCCGTCCCTGGGCTATTGCGGCGGTGGTCGTCATGGTGGGCCTGATCTTCAGCCTGACGGTGGTGGGCTACCGGGAACCCTGGCTGCCGCATTTCAAAGCGCTGCCGCTGAGTGCTCAGACGGTGGGCAGCACCGATCCGGCAGTGATTCGCGGTGCGGCCCTGTTTCACAGTCAGTCGTGCATCCTGTGTCACCAGATTGACGGGCAGGGCGGCATTCGCGGCCCCGATCTGAGCCAGGTGGGCGCACGCCTGAGCCGCGATCAACTGATCTGGCGCATCCAGAACGGCGCGGCCAGCATGCCGCCGTATGCCGGGGTGCTGACGGATCAGCAGTTGCGCGACGTGGTGGGCTTTCTGGAGACGCGGAAGTGAAGACAGGCAGGTGAAGACGGGTAGACTTGAGCATGACCCATCTGAGCGGCGGGAAACGCCGGAGGTGAAGTTGAACGCCTTGCAGCAGCGCCGCTGCGCCCACGCCGAGGCCATCACTGAAGTGCGGCCTGAAAGCCTGGATACCTGCCCGGAGTGCGTGGCACTGGGCGACACCTGGATACACCTTCGGGTGTGTATGACCTGCGGGCACGTCGGCTGCTGCGACTCGTTCGAGAATAGGCACATCACCAAGCACTTCCACGCCAGCCAGCATCCGATCATTCGTAGCCTGGAACCAGGGGAGACCTGGGCATACTGCTACGTGGACAGGTGGATGGTGGGCGGCAGACAAATGACGGTTGAGGTCAGTAATTTCCGTTCCTGACTCTGGGAAAACGAGAGAGAATGCTAAAAAAGCCCCTGCCGAAGTTGGCGGGGGCTAGGTTATTTCAAGTGTTTACAGCGAGATCAGGAACGGGTCTTCCAGGCTCTCGGCAATCGCCCGCACGAAGCGGGCCGCGTCCGCGCCGTCAATCAGGCGGTGGTCGTAGCTGAGCGAGAGCGGCAGCATGTTGCGCGGCTCAAACGTCTCTGTTTCCTTGTTCCAGACTGGCTCGAAACCGCCGCGCGAGACGCCCAGGATCGCCACTTCCGGCGAATTGACAATCGGCGTGAAGGCGTAGCCGCCGATGCCGCCGAGGTTGGAAATCGTAAAGGTCGCGCCCTGCATCTCGTCGGGCTTGAGCTTGCGCTCGCGGGCGCGTCCGGCCAGCTCGCTCAGTTGCAGCACCATCTCGGTGATGCTGAGCCGGTCCGCATTTTTCAGCACTGGCACCAGCAAGCCGTTGGGGGTGTCCACCGCCACGCCGAGGTTGACATAGTCCTTGTAGATGACCTGCTGATTCTCCAGGTCCAGGCTCGCACCGAATTTGGGGAACTTGCGCAGGGTGTTCGCCACGACCTTCATCAGGATGTGGGTCATGGTGAGCTTGCCGCCCGCCTTCTCGACCCGCGCCCCGAACTGCTTGCGGACCTCTTCCATGCGCGTCACGTCGGCCTTGTCGAACTGCGTGACCATCGGAATGCTGGTGGAAGCGTTCATGCTGCGGACGGTGGCCTTGCGAATGCCCGACATGTCCTCGCGGCGCACTGTGCCCCACTTTTCAAAGTCGGGCAACCTGGCGGCGGCGGGGACTGCCTGGGCAGGCACCGCTTGAGAGACAGCAGACGCTTGCGGAGCGGGAGCCTGAGCAGCGGCAGGTTGAGCCTGCGCTACCTGAGCCGGAGCGCCGCCCTTGGCCGCCTGCTGCACGTCCTCGGCGCTGATGCGTCCGGCGGGGCCTGCGCCCTGCACCGACTTGATGTTCACGCCGAGTTCGCGGGCCAGCCGCCGTACGCTGGGGGCCGCGTGAACCACGTCGCGTCCGTCGAAGGTCTGCGGGTTCTGGGTCCCTTGCGAGTTGGGATTCTGCGCTCTGGGCTGCTCGCCGCCGTTCTGGGCTGCAGGCGGCAGATTGGGCTGCTCGGTGATGTTATCGCTGGCGATAGGGGCTGGTGTGGACCCTTGCTCAGCTTGAGCGGGTACGCTCGGAGCCGGAGCCGCGCCGCCCGCCCCGGTCCCACCCGCCAGGGTCAGCAACACGCCGCCGATCTTGACCGAGTCGCCCACCTTGACCATCACTGAAGCGACCTTGCCCGCCGCGCTGGAGGGCACTTCCACCACGGCCTTGTCGGTTTCCAGCTCCACGATGGCCTGCCCCTCGGTGACCATGTCGCCCTCGCTGACCAGCACCGTGACCACCGTGCCCTGCTCGATGTTGTCGCCCACATCCGGCAGCACGATGTTCTGTCCGGTCCTGCTCGAAGCTGCAGGTGTAGGGCTGGCCTGTTTGGTTGCACCCTGGTCGGGAGTGGGCTGCTGCACGGCGGCAGGCACAGCCAGAGGAGCCGATTTCACCTGCATGGTCTCGTCGCCGCCGCCCTCGCTGGGAGACGCGGCGGGCACGCCCTGGGCCTGGGAAGCTGCGCCGTCTGCCAATGTCAAAATGACGCCGCCCACCGGCACGCTGTCGCCCACGTTGACTTTAACCTCGGCCACCGTGCCGCCTGCCTCGGCGGGGACTTCCACGACAGCCTTGTCGGTCTCGATTTCGATGATGGCCTGGCCCGCTTCGATGGTGTCGCCCACCTTGACCAGCACGCTGACGACGGTGCCCTGTTCGATGTTGTCGCCCACTTCGGGGAGTTTGATTTCGGTTGGCATGGAGGATTCCTTTTGGGCTGTGGTGAAGTGAGGTTTGGGGGAAGAGCAATCGCTGCGCTCGCTCACCCCTTCTCTCAGTCTCTCCCAAGAGTGGAGAGGAGCGAGACCCTGATCTTTGCGCTTTTACCGCTTGCCCCTTGCGGGAGTGGGGCGTTACGAAGCGGCGGGGTGAGGGACAAGTGCGCGCCAGCGATTGCCCTCAAATCAGCTCAATCAGCGAACCACCGGGGCCAGCCGCTCCGGGTCAATCCCGAAGTCGCTGATCGCCTTCGCTACCACGTCGCCCTTAATCTTGCCGTCGCGCAGCAGGGCGTAGAGCGCCATTACCGTGACGTGCCGGGCGTCGGTCTCGAAGAAGTCGCGTAACTCGGCCCGGGCCTCAGAGCGCCCGAAGCCGTCGGTGCCGAGCGTCCACAGCTTGCGGTCGATGTGACCGTTGAGGCCGTCCGCGCCGAGCTTCACGTAGTCGCTGACCGACACCAGCACGCCGGGGGCGTTGTCCTTGTTGAGCTGCTGGGCCACGTAGCTCACCTGCGGCGTTTCGGTGGGGTGCAGCATGTTATGACGCTGCACGGCCAGCGCTTCCTGGTGCAGTTGCTTGTAGCTGGTCACGCTCCAGATGTCGGCGGCGACGCCGTAGCCTTCGAGCAGTTTGACCGCTTCCTGCGCCGCGCCCATGGCCGGGCCGCTGGCGAGCAGTTGGGCACGCAGCTTGGCCTTGCTTTCGGACTTCTGAAAACGGTACATGCCCTTCACGATGGCGTCGTGCAGGCCCTCGACGTCGGGCGCGGCGGGCTGAATCTCGTTCTCGTTGTCCACCATGATGTAGTAGAAAACGTCCTCGCCGTCCACGTACATCTTCTTGATGCCGTCTTCCACGATGGCGGCCAGCTCGTAGGCAAAGGCCGGGTCGTACATTCGCAGGTTCGGCACGACGTAGCCTTGGAGCAGACTGTTGCCGTCCTGGTGCTGGAGGCCCTCGCCCGCCAGGGTGGTGCGCCCGGCGGTGGCCCCGATCAAAAAGCCCTTGGCCTTCTGGTCGGCGGCGGCCCACACCAGATCGCCCACGCGCTGGAGGCCGAACATGCTGTAGAACACGTAAAAGGGAATCGTGGGCACGCCGTGGTTGGCATACGAAGTGCCCGCCGCGATCCACGAGGCCATCGCCCCGTCCTCGGTGATGCCCTCTTCGAGCATCTGGCCGTCTTTGGATTCCTTGTAGGCCATCAAGGAGCCGCTGTCGACCGGTTTGTAGGTCTGGCCACGTGGCGAGTAGATGCCGATGCGCGGCACCAGCGCGTCCATCCCGAAGGTGCGGGCCTCGTCGGGCACGATCGGCACGATCAGCTTGCCCAGCTCTTTGTCGCGCAGCAGTTTGCTGATGACCTGCACCAGCGCCATGGTCGTGCTGACCTGGCGCTCGCCGCTGCCCTTGGCGAACTCCTGATAGAAGTCCTGTCCCGGCACCTCGGGCATCTGGTACTCGACGTGGCGGGCCGGAATCTGTCCGCCCAGCGCGGCGCGGTGCTCCAGGATGTACTTGACTTCCGGCGAATCGGGGCCAGGATTGTAGTACTCCAGGTGCTCCACCTGATCGTCGGTAAGCGGCAATTTGAGGGTGTCGCGCAGGGTCTTGAGGGCACCGAAATCCAGCTTCTTGACGTTGTGGGCCACGTTGCGGGCCATGGCGCTCTCGCCCAGCGCATAGCCCTTGATGGTGCGGGCGATGATCACGGTGGGGCTGCCCCTGTGCTTGATGGCCGAGGCGTAGGCCGCGTACACCTTGTTGACGTCGTGCCCGCCCCGGTTGAGCAGTTCCAGATCGGCGTCGCTCCAGCCCTCGATCAGGGCCTTGAGTTCGGGGGTGTTGAAGAAGTTCTCGCGCAGTTCCTTGCCGCCGAAGGCCGCGTAACGCTGTGACTCGCCGTCCACCAGCAGCTCGAAGCGCTTGACGATGGTGCCGTTGTAGTCCTTACTCAGCAGTTCGTCCCACTTGCCGTCCCAGACCACCTTGATGACGTTCCAGCCTGCGCCCCGGAACAGCGCCTCGAACTCCTGAATGACCTTGGAGTTGGCCCGCACCGGCCCGTCGAGGCGCTGCAAGTTGGCGTTCAATACAAAAATAATGTTGTCGAGGTTCTCGTAGGCGGCAAACCGGAGCGCCCCGATACTCTGCGGCTCGTCCATCTCGCCGTCGCCCAGGAAGGCCCACACCTTGGCGTCGCCGACCGGCTTGAGCTTGCGGTTTTCCAGGTACTTGATGAACCTGGCCTGATAGATCGCCTGAATCGGGCCGAGGCCCATACTGACCGTCGGGAATTCCCAGTAATCGGGCATCAGCCACGGGTGCGGGTAGCTGGAGAGGCCCGGCCCCTCTGTGCTCAGCTCGCGGCGAAAGCGGTTGAGGTGGCCCTCGTCAAAACGGCCCTCCAGAAAGCTGCGGCTGTAGATGCCCGGCGAGGTATGGCCCTGATAAAACAGCAGGTCGCGGTCCTGGCCTGCGCCGTGACCACGGAAAAAGTGGTTGAAACCGACTTCCAGCAGCTCGGCGGTGCTGGCGTAGCTGGCCAGGTGTCCGCCGATGCCGTCGCTGTTCTTGTTGGCCTTGACGACCATCGCCACCGCGTTCCAGCGGATGATGTTGCGAATTTTCAGCTCCAGCGCGATGTCGCCAGGGTAGACCGGCTGATGCTCCGTGCCGATGGTGTTGAGGTACGGCGTGTTCTGCTTGAACTGAATCGGCGCGCCGTGAAAGTAGGCGTAGTAATCCAGGTCTTCGAGCAGCTGTGCGGCCCGCTCGTCTCCGGCATTGGCCATCACGAAGGCGAGTGAGTCGAGCCACTCCTGCTTTTCGATCTCGTTGAGTTTTTCGCGCTCGGGCGCGGGCAGTTCGGCGCGGGGACGGGTCTGGGTCATGCGGGGGTTCCTCCAGCGGAAAAAGTCAAGGTAGGGCGGGGCGTATTTTGATCGCCTCTCAGTCTAGGCCCGCAGATTGCAAAGCGCCAACAGCGCAAACGGCTATGATTCACCAACCTGGATGGTAAATGGGAAGTAGGATGTGGTGGGTGGAGAGGGGCATCGCTTTGCCCCAAAGGAGCCACATGGAACTGCGCCACCTGCGTCATTTTGTCGCTCTGGCCGAGGAAGGCCACTTCGGACGCGCCGCCGAGCGGGTGTTTGTCGTGCAGCAGGCGCTCTCCAATTCCATCAAGAATCTGGAAGACGAGGTGGGCGTGCCGCTGGTGCTGCGGACCACCCGCAAGGTGCAGCTCACTCCGGCGGGGCGCGAGTTTCTGGAAGCGGCCCGCTCGACGCTTGAGCAGGCCGATCAGGTCATCGAGCGGGCGCGGCGGGCGGCCAGAGGCGAGGTGGGCCGCCTGACTCTGGGCTTCGTCTCGGGGATGGTGTTCGGCGGGCTGCCGGACGTGGTGCGGACCTTTCGTGAGCGCTACCCGAACGTCAGCGTGGCCCTCCATGAACTCACCGCCCAGGAGCAGGAACTCGGTCTTCGGGCCTCGCAACTCGACATCGGGCTGATGCTGCTGCCGGTGCGCGATCCGGGTTTCGCGTTTGAGGCGCTGTGGCGGCAGGAACTGGTGGTAGCGCTGCCGAGTGCCCACCCGCTGACCCGCAAGGCGTCTTTGAACATCGCCGACTTTGCCCACGAGCCGTTCGTATTCTTCCCGCGCCAGATTCGCGCCGCTTACTACGATCAGGTGATGCGCTGGTGCGCCTCAGCAGGTTTTGCGCCGCGCATCGTGCAGGAGGCCATCGAGGTGCCCACCCTGCTGTCGCTGGTCGCGGCGGGCCTGGGTGTGTTTTTGCCGATCCGCTTTTTCGAGCGCGTTTCGCTGCCGGGCGTCACCTACCGGCCCATTGAAGGTGCGCCCGTGGTCGACATCGTGGCAGTGTGGCGCAGGCAGGACGACAACCCGGTGGTGCGGGCCTTTTTGCAGGTGGCGCGGGAAGTGCTGATCTCAGAGCGGGTGGGGGAGGACTGAACTCACTGCCCCCGTGCCAGCGCCGCCTCCAGCGGCAAATCGGTGCCGTGCGCCAGCGCCTTCAGGTCATCACTCACGGCCACGTCCGGCGCGACTCTGGCCGTCAGGTACTGGCCGTCCAGCGAGCGGCTGCGCGCCACCGTGACGCTGAGCCCCCGGAGGCCCGGCAGATCGTTGATGTTGGTGGCGGTGTTGCCGACGCCCACCGTGACCTCGCCCAGCGCGGTGGCCCCGGCTTTTTGCAGCGTCTCGGTGACCACCTCGCTGGCGCTGGCACTCTCGGCGTTGACCAGCACCTCCAGCTTGCCGGTCCACCGCGCCGGATTCTGGATGGTGGTCAGCGCCTGGCTGCCGGAAAAGCACACCCCGCGCACTGCCACCTGGCCGACCGCACTGCTGCCCTGATAGAAGAAGGTGTAGTCCTGCGCGTCGAGAAATTCCAGGGTCTGTCCGGCCAGTTGGGGCGTGAAGGCGGCGCTGACGGCGGTGGCCTCGCTGACCAGCCCGCCCCGGTTGCCGCGCAGATCCACGATCAGGCGGCTGGCTCCGGCGCTCTGGGCTGCCCTCACCAGATCGTGAACTCGCTGGGCGGTGCCCTCGGTGGCAAATGAGGGAATCCTCAGCAGATACGTTGAGCCGACGAGCTGGCCGGACGGCAGGGAACTGCTGGCGATCACGGCGGGCGTCACCGACACGGAGAGTTGCGCCGCGCCGCGCCGGATGCCGAGCGTCACGCTCTGGCCGGATTTGGCCGCCGCACCAAGTACCCCGGAGTAGGCGCTGGCCGCCGCGTTGTCGTCCTGGCCGTCACGGGTGAGCAGTGCGGCGTTCACGCTCAGGATGGTGTCGCCGCGCTGCAGGCCTGCCTGAGCGGCAGGCGTGCCCGCGCCCACGTCGGTCAGCACCGCGCCGTCCTCGCCCGGTACGGCGGCCAGGCTGAAGCCGAAGCGCGGGCCGCTGGTCGGCGCGCCGCTGCTCTGATTCTTGAGTGCCTGATAGCTGGCGGGGTCGAGGTAGAAGGTGTGCTCGTCGTTGATGCCTGAGACGTACTGATCCATCAGGGGGTCGGCGGCGGCGGGAATGGCCTGCTCTAAGCTGCCGAAGGTCTTGCGGAAATTGGCTTCCCACGTTTCGTGAAGCGCTTGCAAATCCACCGTGCTGAAGCCGTAATACGTCGTGTTGATGAGCGTGCGGGTATCGGTGAGCAGGCCTGCCAGTGTCGCGGCGCTGGTCTGGGCGCTGAGGCGGCCCGGCGCGAAGCTGGTATAGGCCAGCCGGGCCAGATCGCCACCGCTGAGCTGCGAGGCCAGGCTCTGCGCCGAGCAGTCGGGCTGGGCCGGGCGCATCAGTCTGGGCACGGTGGGTAGGTCATTGCTGCGGGCACTGCTGCCGGAGCTGTTGGCGGGCGGGGCGGCAATCTGCGGGGCGGTGCCGCAGGCACTCAACAGGCCCACGGAAAGAAGCAGGGCGCGGCGGGTCAGCAATCGGTTCACGCTCCGTAGTGTGGCGTACCGAGGTGCGAAATCGGTGAAGGCGATTCGGGCCGCTAGCGTTGATCTGGCGGTCTCAGCGCCGTTTTCCAGGGACCCAGCGACGTGTTCAGGGTGGCCGGGTTCAGAGCGGTTGGGCCAGAACCGGCATCGAGCACGGCAGCCACGTCCAGCGCGAAGCCGCGCGACCAGGCGGCCAGGGTCATCAGCAGGCCGTAAAGCAGACCCGAGAGCAGCAGCAGGGCGGCCAGGCCCCACATTACCCCGCGAAAAATGGCGGTGCTGAACCCGAAGGCGGCGTTGTCCTCGAAAGCTTGCCCCAGCCCCGGTACGGCGGCCACCACCAGCACCATCAGGGCGGAGAGTAGAAGGGTCGCCAGCCCCAGGCCCAGCACGACCAGGCTGAAGATCAGCCAGCCGCCCGCCGCCGTGGCCGCTGGCGTGACCGGCACTGGAGTGCCGCGCGCGTGGCTGAGGGCCGCCGCGAAGAAGCGCTTGATGCTGCCCAGCACCAGCCAGGTCAGGACGACGGTAGGCACGCTCTGGGCCAGTCCGCTCAGCAGCACCAGAACGGTCTCCGGGCCGCCCAGAGACATTTCTCCATTGTCCGGCAAGAGCACCTGCGACAGGCCGAATGACGCCGCGACGATGCCCAGGCCCAGCACCGCCGAGGCCAGGGTGCCCCACTGCCAGACGCCCAGCCAGGTGATGAAGCGCTTCACGTCGCCGCTCAGCGCGTCGGGTCGCCCGCCCGAACGCCCCATTGAAAAATCCCCAGCCGAAGAAACATAGTCGCGCAGGCTGAGAATGGCCCGCCGCGCCGCTGAGAGTGCCAGCAGGTACGGCAGATAGAACAGGGCCGTGAGCACGAAGCCCAGGCCGAAAATCCAGGTGGGCAGCGCACTGCCCGCGCCGAGTTCCTGCCAGAACGACCCGGAAAAGGCCCACAGCGCCGCCAGCACGCCCAGGCTGAGGAGGGCCAGCAGCGTGTACAGGCCGATCAGGAGGCTGAGGCCGCTGCCGATGCGCTCGGCACGGGTCTGCATACCCTGGCGCGCAAGTTCGGGAGCAGGAAGCTGGGTCATGTCCGTATGCTGCCACGGCGGACGGGGCGCTGTGCCGGGTGAAAGAAGTCCTGACTGACGGCAGCCAGCCGTTACACTGCGCTTTGGCGCTCGCCTACTGCGCGAGTTGGCCGTCACAAGGAGGGCCGCATGTCCAGCGACCAGAGTGGAGTTATCCCCGTCCCCCGTCCCGCTTCCTCCCTGCCCCAGCCGCGCCTGCGTTACTTCGACCTGATCCTGGGCCTGTTCGCGGCGGTGCTGATCATCTCCAACATCGCCAGCACCAAGACCGCCACCCTGAATCTGGGATTCTGGCGACCCACCTTCGACGGCGGCACCATCCTCTTTCCGCTGACCTATATTTTCGGCGATCTGCTGACTGAGGTCTACGGCTACGCCCGCTCGCGGCGGGTCATCTGGTTCGGGCTGGCGATGAATGTGCTGGCGACCCTGACTTTCGCGCTGGTGGCGGGCCTGCCCGAGAGCGCCGACAGCCCCACCAAGGGGGCGTTCGGGGTGGTGTTCGCCTTCGCGCCGCGCATCCTGCTGGCGTCCACAGCGGCATTCTTCGTGGGCGAGTTTCTCAATTCCTACGTGCTGGCCCGCCTCAAGCTGCTGACGGGGGGCAAATGGCTGTGGACCCGCACCATCGGCAGTACCCTGATCGGGCAGGGGGCCGACACGCTGGTGTTCAGCCTGGTGGCCTTCTGGGGCGTGCTGCCGAACGACGTGCTATGGGGACTGGTGCTGTTCAACTACGTCTACAAGGTGGGTCTCGAAGTGGTGCTGACGCCCGTGACCTACGCCGTCGTCGCCTTTCTCAAGCGGGCCGAGGGCGTGGATACCTTTGACCGCCATACCGATTTCAATCCGTTTCGACTGGGCAACTGACAAGCCCTGAAACTGAACGCCCCTACAGCGGGACGTGCTGTAGGGGCGTTCAGTTGGAATCCGGTTCGGCTCGGTCCGGCTCAGCTTTTTGCCAGCGCCTGATACCACCTGGCGCTGTCTTTGAGGGTGCGTTCCTGTGTCTCGTAGTCCACATAGACCAGTCCGAAGCGCTTGGAGTAGCCGTAGGCCCACTCGAAGTTGTCCATCAGCGACCAGCCGAAGTAGCCGCGCACGTCCACGCCCGCTTCACCTGCTGCCAGCACCGCCCGCAGGTGGCTTTCCAGATATTTCACCCGCTCGGGGTCATGGATATCGCCCTCGGCATTTTGCGTATCTGGGTAGGCCGCGCCGTTCTCGGTGATGAAGATGGGCGGCAGGGTGTAGTCGGCGTGCAGGCGGATCAGCAGATCGCTGAGGCCCTGCGGAAACACTTCCCAGCCCATATCGGTGGTGACGGCTCCGGCAGGTTGCTCACCGCTGGCCGAGATATAGCTGCGGGTGTAATAGTTGACGCCCAGGAAATCGAGAGGCGCGCGGATGATCTCGAAGTCGCCTGCCTCCACGACCGGCACGTCCGTGCCGTAGCCGTCCCAGATGTCTCGGGGGTACTCGCCCCTGAAGACCGGGTCGAGGAACCAGCGGTTGAAGCGTCCATCGGCGACGGCGGCGGCGGCCCCGTCGGCGGGGGTGGCGGGGTAGGCTGGGCCGAGGTTGAGCACTGTGCCAAGGTCGGCTGACAACTTCAGCGCCCGCAACTCCTGCATCGCCAGCCCGTGTCCCAGGAGCAGGTGGTGGGCCGCACTCAGGGCGGCGGGGCGGTCGTGCCAGCCGGGGGCGTGCTCGCCGATCTCGTAACTCAGGATGCTGGCGCACCAGGGTTCATTGAGGGTGGCGATGCTGCGGACCTTGTGGCCCAGCCGCTCGCCGATGATGCGGGCATACTCGGCAAAGTGGTGCGCGGTCTGGCGGTTGGTCCAGCCGCCCTGATCCTGGAGGGCCTGTGGCAGGTCCCAGTGGTAGAGCGTCAGGTGCGCCGCAATGCCGCGCTGACTCAGGCCGTCCACCAGGCGTTCGTAGAAGGCCAGGCCCGCCTCGTTGGCCGCTCCGGTGCCGCTCGGCTGAATGCGCGGCCAGGCCACCGAGAAGCGGTAGGCGTCCACGCCCAGACTCTGAATCAGGTCGAGGTCCTGCTCCAGGCGGTGGTAATGTTCGCAGGCCACGTCGCCGTTGGTGCCGTCACGGATGCGTCCCGGCTCGCGGCAGAAGGTGTCCCAGATGCTGTCGCCGCGCCCGTCCTCGTGGGTCGCGCCTTCGATCTGAAACGCGGAGGTGGCGACGCCGAAGACGAAATTGGGCGGGAAGTTCTGGCGGGTCAGGGGTTTGATGTCGGGTGAAGTGAGGGTCATGGTTCTCCAGAAATGGGGGAGAGAGTGGTCGGGTCAGCCCTTCAGTGCGCCGCTGGTCAGGCCGTCGATCAGGCGGCGCGAGGCGAAGGCGAAGATGATCAGCAGCGGCACCACCGTCAGGGCCACGCCGCACATCAAGGCCCCCCAGTCGGTATTGGCGATGCCTTGCAGGGTGCGCAGGGCCAGCGGTGCGGTGTAGGTCTCGGCGCTGCGGAAGATGATCAGCGGCCCCAGGAAGCCGTTCCACGACTGCACGAAGGTCACCAGACCGAGGGTCGCCATCGCGGGGCCGGTCAGCGGCACGACCACCTTGCGAAAGGTCGTGAATTCGGTGGCTCCGTCGATGCGGGCGGCCTCGACCAGTTCCCTGGGAATGGCGCTGCCGATATACTGGCGCATCAGGAAGATACCGAAAGCGTTGGCCATGCCGGGAATCCACAGGGCGCGGGGCGTGTCGATCCAGCCCAGCGCCTGCATGATCAGGGCGTAGGGCACGATGTTGAGGGTGGAGGGAATCAGCAGCGTGATCAGCAGCAGCCCGAACAGCCAGCTCTTGCCCTTGAATTCGTACATGGCAAAGGCGTAGCCGCCCAGCGTGCAGAAAAACAGGGTGGTCGCAGTGGTCAGCACCGCCAGATACAGGCTGTTCCAGAGGTTGCGCCAGAACGGCATCCGTGAGAGCAGGCTGTCGTAATTGTTTGCCAGATCGTGGCCGAACCAGACGGGCGGCGGCAGCGAGAAGATTTCCTGACGCGGGTGGGTGGCAAAAATAAACATGAAGTAGAAGGGGGCCAGCGTCAGCACACCGCCGAACACGAGCAGCAGGATGGAGGCGGCGCGGCTGAGCGGGCGCTTGCCGCTGATGCTGCGGGGCGTCGTGCGTGGGGCGATCAGGGGTGTAGAAGTCATTTTGCCGCCTCGCCCGCGCCCATGCCGCTGCGCCCGAAGATGCGGTTGTTGACCAGAGTCAGCAAGCCGATCACGATAAAGAGGAGCCAGGCCATCGCGGCGGCCAGGCCCGCGTCACTGTAAGCGTTGTAGGTTCTAAACATATACATGATGGTGGTCAGTCCTGCCTGTCCGACGCCGCCGCCGCCGTTGGTGAGAATGTACGGCTCCTCGAACAGTTGGAAGCCGCCGATGAGACTCAGGGTCACGGCCAGGAAGATGGTCGGGCGCAGCAGCGGCAGGGTGATGAACCGGAACTGCTCGGTCCGGGTCGCGCCGTCTACCGCCGCCGCCTCGTAAAGTTCGCCGGGAATGGCTTGCAGGCCCGACAAGTACAGCAGCATGTTCCAGCCCACATAGCGCCAGACGATCACCATGGCGATTGACGGCTGCACGAAGGCGCGCTCACCCAGCCAGTTGATCTTGTCAGCAGGAAACAGCACACCCAGGATGGGAATGTGGTGCAGGCTGTTGAGCGCGGCGTTGAGCACCCCGTACTGCCAGCTGAACAGCGTGAAGAAGATCACCGAGATGGCGACCACCGAGGTGATGTAGGGCAGAAAGTAGATCGCCGTGATAAACGACTGCGCCCGCTTGAGGCCCATGTTGATGGCAAACGCCAGTGGAATGGCAATCAGGTGCTGCGGCAGGCCGCTCTCGACGGCCAGGATCGCAGTGTTCTTGAGTGACAGCCAGAAAGTAGGGTCCGTCAGGTTGTCGGTGAAGTTTCTCAGGCCCACGAACTTCATGTCCCCCAGGCCGCTGCCGGGTTGCCATTCATGCACCGAGAGGTAGCCGTTGAAGAGGATCGGAAAGAGGCCGAAGGCGAAGAACAACAGGAAGAAGGGGCTGATGAAGATATAGGGCGCGTACTTGCGCTGGAAGTTGTCCCAGCCGCCGACCTTGGGGATGGGTTTTGGAGCAGGTTGGATAGGTGCAGCGGTCACGGGACCTCCTCACGTGGGCAAGCGTCTGACGAACGGGCACAAGAAAAGCGTGGCGGCCACAACGCCGTCCACGCTTCTCAGTCGCGGCGTTTAGCGGGTGCGGCGCTCGACCAGGCGCTGGGCGTCGGCCAGCGCGGTGGGGATGTCCTTGCTGCCGTCGAGGACGCTGCCCAGCGCGTCGCCAACGATCTGATCGGCGATGGGGTCAAGCTTGTTGACGTCCAGCGGCTGAATCTTGGCCGCCGCCGTGCGCCACAGCAGGCGGGCCTTCTGGTTGCCCAGGTAGACCACGCCCTGGTTGAACACCGCGTCGGTCTGTCCGGCCTTGAGCGCCGGGAAGGCTCCGGTGGTCTTGAACGCCAGAACCTGCTGGGCGGGGTTGGTGGTCAGGTACTGCACCAGCTTCCAGGCCGCGTCCTTGTTGGTGCTCTGGGCGGGGATGCCGTAAAACGAGCCGCCCCAGCTGGCAAACGTATTGCCGGGTAGGTTCTGGGCGTTCCACTTGCCGGTGAAGTCCTTGGCCAGCCAGTTCTGCATGTGGCCCACCAGCCAGGCCCCTGAGAACTCGGTGGCGAGGTTGCCTTTCTGGAAGGCGGTGGTCCACTCCGGCGAGAAGGCCGCGCCCGCCTTGGCGTCGAGCTTGGCGTCGCGGATCTGCTTGGCCACCGTGAACGCCTTGACGAAGCGGGCGTTGTCGGGGCTGATCAGCACCTTGTTGTCTTTGTCGAAGTACAGGCCGTCGCCCGCCTTGAGGCCGGTGCGCAGGATGATCTGGGCGGCTTCGGAGGCGTCGGGAATCAGGAAGGTGCCGGGGTTGGCCGCCACCACTTTCTTGCCGTTGGTGATGTACGAATCCCAGCTGGCGTTGAGCTGTGAGGGCTTGACGCCTGCTTTGGCCAGCAAGTCGGTGCGGTAGAACATCGAGCCGGGGCCGATATCGGTGGGAATGGCGACGATGCGCCCGTCCTGGGTGGTGGCCTGCGGGAAGGTGAAGCCCACGAACTTGCTGGCCAGGGCCGCCGCGTTATACGGCGCTTTGCTCAGGTCGGTCATGCCGTTGCCCTCGGCGAACTTGGCGACGTAGCCGAAGTCGATGGCTTCCACGTCGTTGGCTCCCTTGCCGGTCGAGAGCGCGGTGGTCAGCGCGTTGTGGTGGTCGGCGTAGGCCAGCGAGTTGATCTTGACGTCGATGTCGGGGTAGAGCTTGTTGAAGCCCGGCAGGGCGGCCTTGACCACGCTGTCGAGGTCGGGGAACACGCCGATGGTGACGGTGGTTTTCTGCGCGGCGGCCAGGCTGACCGAGAGCAGGACGGTAACGGCGAACAAGCGTTGAATCTTCATGGTGAAACCTCCAGGGACAAGGAGCAGAATGCGCTGAAAACGTTATCTGAAACTCTGCTAAAGAAACCCAGCAGACCAGGGCAGAAATGCAGACTCGTTGCACTCCAGACAACAGGTTTGTGGTGAGGAAAAGCATAGGACGAGATAACGTTTTTTGCAAGCCCTGCTGATGGGGGAGGGGCAGGTCAGTCGCTGCGAGGCCGTGTGAGCGGGCAGGCAAGCATGTTGGGAGGTGGGCTGGAGCGGCGGCAGAAGCGTCTTCGGGTCGGGGGCGGTGGGTGCTGGGCTACTTTCGCTCGTGGAGTGGCCCACTCGATTGGCAGGATTGGCGAACACCCGCGCTCGTGATAACGTTTTCAGTATGACCGCCGGAAGCCTTGCCAAATCTCTGACCATTCGTGACGTGGCCCGGCATGCGGGCGTCTCGGTCAGCACCGTGTCGCGGGTCATCAACGGCAAAAAGGTGCGGCCCGAACTCGAAACCAGCGTGCGCCAGGTGTTGACTGACCTCAACTTCCGGCCCAGCGCGGTGGCCCGCAGCATGGTCCGGGGCACCACCCAGACGGTGGGCGTGCTGGTCGAGGATATTTCCAGCGCTTACTACGCCGAGCTGATCAAGGGCATCGAGAGCGTGCTGGAGCGCACTGGCCACCATCCACTGTTCAAGAGCAGCCACTGGAGCACGGTGCTGGAGGAAGAAGCCCTCAAGGTGTTTCTCGACCACAACGTGGACGCCATCATCGTGGTGGGCGGCTTCATTCCCGAGCCGCGGCTGCGCGAACTGGCCGTGCGGCTGCCGCTGGTGGTGGCGGGGAGAAGCGGTCTGAGCCTGGACGTGCCGACCCTGACGCTCGATCAGCGCGGTGGAGCGGAGCGGGCCACCCGCCACCTGATCGAACTCGGTCACCGCGAGATCGTGCATATTTGTGGCCGGATGACCCAGGAGGACGCGGTGGGCCGCCTACAAGGCTACCGTGACGCCATGCGGGACGCGGGGCTGGAGGTGCGGCCCGAATGGATCTTGCCCGGCGACTTTCTGGAAACCTCGGCGTACCGGGCGATGCTGGGCTTCGTCGAGCTGAACCTGCCGTTTACTGCCGTGTTCGCGGCCAATGACCAGATGGCGCTGGGAGCCAATCTGGCGCTGCACCGCAAGGGCCTGCGGGTGCCCGACGACGTGTCACTGATCGGCTACGACGATTTGCCGATGTCGGCCTACAGCTTGCCGCCGCTGACCACCATCCGCCAGCCCGCGCAGCAGGTGGGCGAGGCCGCCGCCCACGCCGCCCACGACCTGATGACCGGCAAGACGCCCCGTTTCCCGACCTTCGAGCTGAGGCTGGTGCTGCGCGAATCGACCCGTGCACTGCGGCGCTGAGGTGAGCTGCCGGGGGGTTGCGGCGCAGAGATCTAGATCTTCATCGGGCCTTGCTACGCTATGGGTATGACCACTGCTGTGCCCGAGGCTCCAGGCTCCCAAGTCCTCACCGTCCGCGAGATGGGAATCGCCGCGCGCCGGGCGGGCCGGGTGCTGGGCACGCTGCCCACCGCCCAGAAAAATGCCGCGCTCGGTGAGGTGGCCGCGCAGCTTCGCGCCCACGCTGCCGAGATTCTGGCCGCCAACGCGCTGGACGTGGCGGCGGCCCGCGCCGCTGGCCTGACCGCCCCGCTGATCGACCGCCTGACCCTGACGCCCGAGCGTCTGGAGAGCATCGCCGCCGATGTGGAGAACGTGGCGACCCTGCCTGACCCGGTGGGAGAGACGCTGGGCGAGGCAACCCGTCCCAACGGCCTGAGAGTCTCACGCCGCCGGGTGCCGCTGGGCGTGCTGGGGGTCATCTACGAATCGCGCCCGAATGTCACGGTGGACGTGGCGACGCTGGCCGTCAAGAGCGGCAACGCGGTGATCCTGCGCGGCGGCAAGGAAACGCAGCAGAGCAACGCTGTGCTGGTGCGCCTGATTGCCCGGGCGCTCGGCGAGCACGGCGTTCCGGCGGGCGCGGTGCAGGTGATCAGCGACCCGCAGAGAGCCAGGATGCTTGAACTCCTGCGCCTTGACGACCTCATCGACGCCATCATTCCGCGCGGTGGGGCGGGGCTGCACCGCTTCTGCGTCGAGAACGCCACCGTGCCGGTGATCGTGGGCGGCGTGGGCGTGGTGCATCTCTACCTTGACGAGAGTTACGTGCAGGACGCGGCGGGCCTGCACAGCGCCTCCGAGATCATCTGCAACAGCAAAGTTCAGCGCCCCAGCGTCTGCAACGCTCTCGACACCCTGCTGATGACCGAGGCCTCGGCCCGGCTGGCCCTGCCGACGGTGGCCCGCGAGTTGCTGGCGGCGGGCGTGGAACTGCGCGCCGATCCGTTCACCCTCAAGGTGCTGGCGGCAGCGGGTCTGACGGCGGTGGCCGCGACGCCGGACGACTTCGGCACCGAGTTTTTGTCGCTCACACTCAGTCTCAGGACGGTGGCCGATCTGAATGAGGCGCTCGACTTCATCGCCGAGTACGGCAATCACACCGACGCCATCCTGACGCGCGACGAGCTTCAGGCCGAGACGTTCGTGCAGCAGGTGGACAGCGCCGCCGTGATCGTCAACGCCTCCACCCGCTTCAACGACGGCGCGCAGCTCGGCCTCGGCGCGGAGGTGGCCGTCTCCACCCAGAAATTGCACGCGCGCGGCCCGATGGCCCTCTTCGAGCTGACGACCACCAAATGGGTGGTGCGCGGCGAGGGACAGGTCCGGGGCTGATGCGGCGGCGTTGGTTGATCTGGGCTGGGCTGGGCGGCCTGCTGCTGGCGTCCGGGGCGCTGGCCGCGGCTGCTGCCCGCACCGATCCCTGGCCCAGCAGCCCGGTGCTGACCCGGCTGTTTGCGCTGCCGTCATCGAAGGCCGATGTGAAGCAGCTCGCCGCCGACCTCGACCTGAGCGCCGGGCAGGTGCAGGACCTGCGCCAGCTCACGGCGGGTGAGGCCCGCAGCGCCAAACTCGGCGAGGCGGTGCAGAGCCGTCTTCAGGCCCAGCAGCTCAACACCGAGATCAGCGCCATGAAAATTGAAAAGGACCGCAAGGCCCGGCTGATTCTGGGGGGCAAGTACGCGGCATTCCGGCAGTGGATTCGCGAGTGGTGGGTAAGACAGGTGAAGCAGAGCCGTCAGGGGGCCGAGCTGCGGCAAGCGGCCCGTGAAGCGGCCCAGGCAGTGAAGGAGTAGATGGCGAAGGGGCAGGCGTCTCAGCCCGCCACGAACCTCAACGCTCCCTCGATATCTTGAAGGTCGCTCAATACCGGCACCACGGTACTCTCCGACACCTGGGCGGCGTAGCGCACGTCTTCGCCGAGGCCCAGGCGCTCCAGTGTCTGTCCGTGCATGCTGCTCGATAAAGCTTCCAGCGGGTTCCCGGCGCTGCGGCGCAGGGTCAGGGCGATGCGCGCGCCGTCATCCACACTCAGTTCGCCCAGCGCCAGCAGGTACTCGGCGATGACGCCTGCCGCGTACACGTCTTCCAGGCTCACCCGCTCGTCGGTTCCGGCGCAGACGATGGCGATTTCCTCCAGGGCCAGGGCCTTGGCCCGCCGGGCGGCGGCGTGGGCGTTGGTCAGCGAGGCCAGCAGCACCCGGCTGCCGCTCTGGGCCGCGATGTGGGCGGCTCCGGTGCCGTTGGTGGTGTTCATGATGATGGTCTTGCCCGTAAAGTTCTGCTGCGCCGCTTCCACCGGACTGTTGCCGAAATCGAAGCCGGGTATCGCCAGCCCGCCGCGCTCACCGCCGAGCAGGTAGGTGTCGTTGCGAATGGGATCGCCCGCCTCGTCGGTGAGGCCCGGCTGCCATTTGAGGCCCAGGGCGATGTCGGGGCTGGCGGTGAGCAGTAAGCTTTCCGCCCCACGCTCCAGGTAGGTGACGGCAGTGGTGGTGGCCCGCAGCACGTCGATGACCAGCACGGTGTCGGAATAAGACCCATGCGGCAGCAGATCGACCCGCAGCTTCATGCGCTCTCCTGGGTCAGCGCGGCGCGCAGTTTCGCCAGGCCCGCCGCCGCACTCTCTGCGCCGAACACGCTTGACCCGGCCACCAGCACCGTTGCGCCCGCATCGGCCAGGGCGCGGGCGTTCTCGGCGCTCACCCCGCCGTCCACTTCCAGTTCCGCCGCGCTGCCGAGTTCATTCAGCCAGCCGCGCACGGTGCGGACCCGCTCCAGCGACTGCGGCAGGAAACTCTGCCCACCGAAGCCGGGGTTGACGCTCATGATCAGGACCAGGTCCACGTCATTCAGCACCGGGCGCAACGTTTCCAGCGCCGTGCCAGGATTGAGCACCACGCCCGCCCGCTTGCCCAGCCCCCGGATCATCTGCACGGCGCGGTGCAGGTGCGGGGTCGATTCGACATGCACCGTCAGACCGTCCGCGCCCGCCGCCGCGAAGTCGGCCAGGTAGCGCTCGGGGCGCTCGATCATCAGGTGAACGTCGACGAACTGCCCAGGCGCGGCGGCCCGCCGGGTGGCGGCCAGAATCGGCACCCCGAAACTGATGTTCGGCACGAACAGGCCGTCCATCACGTCCACATGAATGTATTCGGCGCTGGCGATGGCCGACACTTCGTCACCGAGTCGGGTGAAATCACAGGCAAGGATGCTCGGAGCGAGTTTGACTGGCACGCGGGTCAGTGTACCAACCAGGAGCAGGGAAGCCTAGAGAGGCGGGGCATGAGGGGCGAGGGACCGCCAGGCACGTGGCATAGTGTCTCCATGCCCGCCACGCCTTTTCACCTCGTCGCCTGGGCCGTCATGCAGCGTCCGGACGGTCAGATTCTGCTGGCCCGGCGCAGCAACGTCAGTTACGGCAACGGGCTGTGGGGCCTGCCCGGCGGCCACGTCGAGGACGAAGAGACGCTGCCCGAAGCCGCCGCCCGCGAGGCGCTTGAGGAAGTCGGCACCCGCATTGACCCGGCCCCGCTGACGTTGCTCGGGATGACCCGCTACGTGGACACCAGCGGCGGCGAGCCGGTGCGCGGCCTGGACGCCTTCTATCTGGCGCTGAGCTGGCAGGGTGAGGCGCGGCCAGTGAGTGAATGTTCCGAGGTGGGCTGGTTTTCTCCCGACGACCTGCCACCGGACGTCCTGCCCTGGCTCGGCACCGTCGTGGCGGCGCACCTGCGGGGGCGGGTGGCCTTTCGGGAAGACCTGGGCTGACCTGGGCTTTCCAAGATAGCCAGATCTGGTCCGAATGCTAGGGTAGTGACAAGTGTGGGCTGAAGTAGTGTGATCCTGAATACAAGCGCATGCTAGATTTTCTCGGCGAGGGTTGACTGCTTGGGATGACAGAGTGAAAGTTGATCTGGAGGATATCTAGCGTTGCGTATACCCCATGTTCACTTATTTGGAGCACCCGTCGTCTTTTTGAACAATGAACTACTGCATCTTTCACGCCGTAGTACGGCACTACTAATTTATCTCCTTCTGACTGGTCCTCAACATCGTGACACGCTAGTCAGTTTATTCTGGCCGGGACGGAGCGGTATGAACAATCTCCGGGTAGAACTGTCTAAGTTGCGCTCGGCGGGGATCATTCTCGGGACGCCCGGCTCACCTCTCCTTGCTTTCGAGGCGACTTCCGATTTGCAGCAATGGTTGAGTGCCGCCGAGCAGTCACTGTCCGATTATCCGGCGCTCCAGGGAAGGGCGCTCTCCGGCCTGGAAGCGGTGGGCGAGACGGGCTTCCAGCACTGGGTCATACAGCAGCGCGAAGCCCTGGTCAACCGACTCTCCCCGATTTTGCGGCGGAGTTATGCCCACGATACACGGCCTGAGAGGCGGCGACTGATTGAAGAGAGTGCTGCGCGAATCGGCGTTGTTCTGGATATGTCACTGCCTCAAGGGGAGTACGACCTTTCCCAGAGTGATCTGAACGGTGACATCATTAGACTGCTGCAGGCAGCGATGGACGATCCTCAATTGCTGGTGTTCAGTGGTTGGCCTGGAAGTGGGCGGCGTTCTACCCTGAGCCGTGCCGCTCACTCGCCCTGGAAAGTAGTGGATGTGGACGCTGTTGGCCACTCTGGACTGATGGTCGCCGCCATGGTGATGAGGATCTTGGAGCAGCTTGCCTCAGGTGGCGCGGCGCTGCCAGAAGTGCTGGATATCTCGGCACAGACGCCGGAAAAAACCCTGATCCGGCTGGCTTCGCTGCTCCAGGACGTGCGGGCACCGCTGGTCCTGGTGATTCACGGCACGCGGAAGCTGTCGCAAGAGTCATTTCAACACCTGGAGTTTTTAATGAACTGCCCGGTTCCGCTGCTGATGGTCCTGATGCCGTCCGTGGCTGAGACGGCACCGCTGCTCCAGGTACTCGCAGAGCGGTCGCATATTCGCAACCGACAATTACTGGTGCAGCCGCGTCTGCGCCCCTCGGCGGTGTTGCCTGCCCTTGAGCAGACAGCCCAGACAACGGCTGGCCCTGACACGCTCGCTGCTGCGCTGAAGGTGATTCAGCAATCTGAAGGCTGGCTTGCCGCCGCGCAGGAGTTTTTACCTCGGGCCTTCAGTACTGTCAACCGCTTTCCACTGCCAGTTCGTCTGCGTAGCCTGCTGCTGGAAACGGGCAACACAGTGCCGGGATCATTGGAAACGCTGGCGCGGCTGGCAGGTCTGCGGGTGCCGCTGAGCGAAACGGAGGTGGCGGACCGCTTACCTGACTATGCTACCGCTGAAGCAATTCACACCGTTTTGGGTCGCGCGCAGGCTGCGGGGATGCTGGTCAGACGTCCAACGCAAATCACCGTGGTGCTGCCTGACCTGATCTGGAATGTGCCGGACGGTGAGCATCCCCTGGGCTTTGACAGCGAATTGCAGCGTGCGGCTCTGGCAGGTACGCTGGACGCCGGTTTGAGGGCACGCCTCCGCAGTAGCGGCCTGAGTGAGGGTCCCAGATCGCCTGCACCCCTGACAGCCCCCGTCTCACCGCTGGCCTGGCAGCCTGTGCCGCCGCTGCTTTCTGGAAAGCCGCTGAGCGCTCACGCGGCGGTGTGGTTGCCTGGCGGGTACCATCTCATCGCCGAAGACGGTCAGCTCCATGTTCTGCGGCTGGGTGTGCCGCAACCGAACACCCAGGAGCTGCTGCTGACCCTTCAGACCGCAGTGGCCATGCCCTGGAGCTTGACTGGGCGGCTGGACTCTTTTGCTGGTGGTGTGGGTGATTATCCGCTGGGCGTCTGTTCGGGCGAGAGCCGCAACGTTCTCGATCCGGCTCAATTGCCAGCAGCGGGGCAGTGGTTTCGAGTCGCGGGCACAACGGGCCAGTCCGGCTTGAAACTGACACTGCGAGCTTACGACCTTATTTTGACGATCCGCGAGATCACGCTTGGCGGGCAAGTTGTGCCGTTTGTTCCTGGAAATTTCAAGGATATTGGTTCGGGTGTCCAGCATTGAAACGACACGGTTTTTGTCATTGAGTTAATCGGATGCAACTCACGCCCGAACAGAGAAGCGTGAGGGTTTCCAGAAAGAAGAACGCTTTCGCAAATATGTTGGGAGTTCGGTTTTTCGATGATCGTAAGTGGGCGCAGTTGCCAGAACTGTGGCCAATCAGGGCGAGGCGCAGGTGACCACTGCCTGAGACTCGCTCAGGGTCACGGGACAGCTGCGGCTGCCATCATCAGATTTCAGTGTTGCAGCGGTGCCTTCAGGGACGCTGCCGATCAGCCCGTTGCCCTGGTCGTCCAGTGGATAAGCCAGGTCGCCGACGCGCAGCGTGCCGTAGGTGGCCGGTTCGCCGGGTTTCCAGAAAAGTTGCACGTAACGGCTGACCACGATGTTGCCTCGCCAATCCAGCACCGCTGTGCCGTTGGAAGGCAGCCTGAGCGTCGCGCGGTCGTTTTGCACATTGATATTAAACGGTAGAGCGTTGATGTCAACTTGAACCGTCACGTACTCGTCGCTGGGCAGACGGCTGAGCAGTACGTCGCCCTGGGCATCGGTGACACCTGCCTGGGCACCGTTGACCAGAAAGGGCACACCCTTAACACCTGTACGGATCAGAATCGAGCGTGAGCCGAGACCCTGGCTGAGGGTCAGGCGGCCATTGTTGAGCGAGAACGCTCCATCGAGTGTGCCGGTGACCGACGCACCATCCAGATTGGTCAGTGCCGAAGACGCGCTCAGGCTGGCCTGCACGCGCCCGTTGTAGACATATGACGCTCCTGCACTTTCGGTGTTCACTCTGGCGCTCAGCGTGTTCTGGCCGTTAGGTGTATAGCGCAGGTCGAGTGCTGGAACCACTCGGAATGCAGGCAGAGAGGTGGCCGCCGCGCCAAGACCCACTTGAAGATTTGGCAGAGGCGAGAGATTGGTGCTGAGTGTCGCACTCAATCCCTGCGGACTTTTGCCGATACCGAAGCTGATGGCCTGACCAGAAGCGAAGGTGTAATTGGTGTTGGCACTCAGGTTCAAGGCTTGCTGCCCGAAATCATAGCCGCCACTGACCTGATAGGCCCAGCGGTCAAGGCGGTAAGACGCCCCTGCCTGAAGATTGAGTTTTGCAGGTTGGGTCACAGGGATGGTTGTAGCGATGTTCACGCTGAACTGATCATTCACAATGCGGCCATAGCGCAAGCTCAATCGGGCCTCTGGAGTGGTCTGAACGGTGCCGCCCAGCGTCAGCCCTGTACTTACGCTGTTGAGATCGTCCACGTAATCGAGGGTGGCCGAGGCGCGGTAGCGCTCGCCAAACAGGTCGGCATTGCTGCTCAATGTCCAACCCCGGCCAAGTCCAAAGACCCCTTGCCCAGTCAGGCTGCGTTGACCATCTTGCAGCCCGGCCTGCACCCCCAGCACATAAGCACCGGGGCGCACGCTGCGGGCATCGGCAAAGTAACTGTAGTTCTTGATTCGTGCACCTGTGCCGTCGTCAATAATCACATCCACAGAAGCGCCAAAACCCTGGAAGGGAATATTGATCAGCTTGAGCGTGCCAGCGCTGGCCCGAAAAGTCCGCAGTTGTCGTCCATTGACATTGACCTGAATATCAGCGTCAAGCGGCAGTTCCAGGTTGATAGTAGGGAAGAAGAGCTGATTGTCGCTGCGGGCGTCTACTCGGACGCCCTGGAAGCGTTGCAGGCCGTCTCGGAAGCCCAACGAATCTGGCGGCGCATTATAGGCTGCGGTCAGGTCAAGGCGGGGATTGACCGAATACCGCAGCGTGGCGCGGGGTGCGGCGCTAAATCCTGAAACGGCGGTGTCGCCGGGCGAGAAGCTGGCAAAGCCGCCAGCGTAGCCCGACAGCGCTCCTGAAGCGTAGCCGATCCCCAGATATCCCTGCACGGTGGTGGAAAAATCTGCCGAGAGCGATTGACTGGCCCCGATGCCAAAATCCAGGCCAATACTCGGCTGTGTCAGGGTGGGCATGATCTGTTGATCGCGGCGAAAATCAAGCGTATTGCCTGCCAACAGGTCGAGAAATGGCTGCAATTGCAGGGCCTGCTTCAGCGGATCAAACCTGGGCTTGAGACGTGGGTCAAGCTCTAGGAAAGCACCTTCTTCGCATTCGTTGCGCGCGAGGACATATTTCTGCTCGCTGGGTTGAATGATCCGGGCCTCTACAAAAAACCGCTCGCCGCTCACCTTAACCACAGCGTCGCCGCGTGACTGCCCGCCCACACTGACACTGAGCAGTTGGTTGTCGAGAGCGCAAATGGTTTCGGGGGTCAGTGCGGCGGGTGCAGGCGGGGAAGCTGCTTGCTGCGCCAGTGCCAGCCCACCCAATAGCAATGCGACCGTTGTCAACGTTGTGGCAGCGGCGCTAGGGCAGCGCCAGCGTCTCATTTTTCGTTTCCCCATTGACATTGACGAAGCTGAGCGTCAGCGGCCCGCGCACATTGCCCCAGTCTTTGAGCCGGGCAGTGTAGGTTACGCCAGTCAGGACGGCGTAGGAAGGCAAAGTCAGGCTACGGTCGTCTGCTTTGAAGATGGCCTCACCGTAAACTTGGTGTCGGTTGCCCGCGTTGGTCATGCGGACGAGCAGATCGTTGCCGTCGCGGGCCACCTGATAACTCATGTTCGGTGTGGCGGTTGCACCAGTCACGTAGACGGCTAGACCAAATGAAACCACCTGCTTGAAGCTCATCTCCACCCCTTTTACGGTTTTGTTGGTGGTAGGCGTGTCTTCGTTCGGAACCTGGGTCACCATAACGCGGTAAGCCAGTTCAGCGGCTCCTGGCTTTTTGAGTAACCCTATGCGAATCACCTGGGTTTCACCAGGCTTAACGCTGAAGGAAGAGGGATTAACAACCAGATCACGCGAGGGACTGTACACATTCTGGCTGTCCTGCATCGTCCAGCTAACCACCTTGACGGTGAATTGCTCCGCATTAGCTCCGGTATTGGTGAGCTGCGTCTGGGTACTGAGGCGCTGGACGGGGTTGATGGTTATGGTGGGCGGATTGATGGTCAATCCCTGAGAAGATACGCTACTGACCGAGGCCAAAAACAGAAGGGCCAAAAGTTTCCGGATGGAGTCTTTATTTTTTCTCATATTCATTGTCTCTTCTATCATCTTTTATCGTTACTGGTCAAAAGCTGGAACTTCAGATTCTCAGAAAGATTGCCCTGAACCGTCCACTGATTGCCGGGAATGAGCACAGCAAACTGAAGTTGCTGATTACCCCGGTAAACCAGTCCGTTTTCTCCTGCCAGCGACTTGGCCGCATTGATCAGCAGCAGCTTCAGCGGCGTTTGGCTGTCTGTAAGTAGCTGGAGACTGAGAGTACCGTTTAAACTGCCCGGAACGAGTTGTGATGGGGGCGAGGTTAATTCAAGAGTGTAGGGCCCATCAGCTTGGTCGCAGATCACATTGACGTTCAGCATACCGATGGTGTCAGCCAGGGCCGAGTAGGTGGGAATGTTGGCACTGGTTTGCAAGGTACACTCCGCTCCCGCTGAGCTGCTGCTGATTATACCCAAGATACACAGCCACCGGATTTTGGGAGCCAGTCGCCCATATGGATGTTTGAAAAAACGATTCATCTGATCTCCATAGTAATATGGGCGTGGGCCTGAGCCACCGCCCAGGCCCACATTGTTCGCCTCAATTAATAGAAAGCAATGTTTGTGGTCACCGTACCGGTGTATGTGGCTGCTGGCACGTCCCAGTAACCGAGAGGCGCTGTCAGAGTCAAGTTAGCTGTGTGAACCTCTCCTGAATTGCCGGATGATTGCGTTACGACATCATTAGAGGAGGTGGCTACCAGATACTGGCCCACATTCATACCCGCGACCACTACACTATTCGTCACGGCGAGAGTCGTATTTACGGTGCAGCGGAGTTTGTAGTTGGGTGCGCTGGTGTCGCCCTGCAAGCCGTCAATGGCATTGTATGTGAGATTACGGGTAGCTGGGCTGAGTTCTGATTGACATACCTTAGAGACGATTATATTAAGTGGGGTAGTGACCGTGATCGGGCTAGCAGCAGCTCCCGCAAACGAAACGCCCATCATCAGCCCAATACCCATCAAAGCAATCATTTTCTTCATATGTATTCCTCCAGAAGTACCAGGTTGAGTCAATAAAGCAGGTTTCATCTCTTCTGGCTAAGAGGAGATGCTATCTCAAGTCTTTAGCTGCCCGGTTACGACCGCAGCTTATGGGGCTTACAGCGGGCTTACAAGCACCCCCCTCACTGTGCCATTATTTTTTACTCACCCAGACATTAAATTCTCGTTAAATTGCATTAAAGCTGTTTAGCAGAAATGGTTTTTTTGTCGTATTTTCGGCATTAAAGTTGTCCGGTCGCCAGAATTTTGTGAGAGTACCTGATTTAACGTTTCTTATGCGAACTCAGAAATCTAAGCTGCGCGGTCTGAAAATGAGTCTGTCGGTGTGCCTGTTCAGCGCCTTCTCGCTGGCTGCCGCTTCATCGACAACCATCACGACGCCGCTGAGCATCACGGTTCTGGCAGTCTGCTTCGTCAACGGCGCTACTGCCCAGCAGGTACAGCTCAAATGCACCCGTAACAGTGCGCCGCCGCAAGACCCCCGCACTCTGGGTGGTGTGCCCGACAATCTGCGTATGGCTGGCCCGCTGGTGGTGGTGGCTGAAGACCAGGCGTCAGACGGCGCGACCCTTTACACCTACGCCACGGCCCAGGGAGCCGTGAGCAGTCAAGACGGTGTGTGGAGCGTTGACTATTTCTGAACTTTCATCCTTGATTTTGCTGATTGATTAGGCTGAGCGGCTTGGCGTTCGGTTCAAGCTGCTGCGCCCCGATGCGTTACCCTTCAGTTTATGGACGTGATTGTCATTGGCGCGGGGCTGGCCGGACTGACCGCCGCGCGCACCTTGCAGCGGGCGGGTCAGCGGGTGCGGGTGCTGGAAGCCTCGGCGGTGGTGGGCGGGCGCGTGAAGTCGCGTGAACAGTCTGGCTTTACCCTCGATGCGGGCTATCAGGTGCTGTTCGAGGCGTACCCAGCGGTGCAGCGTCAGCTCGATCTGTCGGCGCTCGATCTGGTCCGCATTCCGCCGTCTGCGGCCATCAAACTGGGCAGCAAAGAGGAACTGCTGGGCGACCCCCGGCGCGACCCCGGCGTCATTCCCGGTCTGCTCACGGCCAGCAGTCTGACTGTCAAGGACCGGTTGCTGTTTGGCCGCCTGGCCGCCTCGGTGGCGCTGGTGCCGCCCCACACCCTGCTGACCGGACCCGACGAGCCGACCCGTGCCTACCTCAAGCGGATGGGCTTCTCGGACAGGGTGCTGGAGTGTTTCTTCGCGCCGTTTTTCGGGGGCATCTTTCTGAAGCGCGACCTCTCGACGGGTGCCCGGCTGTTTCGCTATTACCTGCGGATGCTGCTCAGCGGCCCGATCAGCTTGCCCCGGCAAGGTATGTCGGTCCTCAGCGAGCAACTGGCCTCGGAACTGGTCTCGGGTAGTGCCATCACTTTCAATGCCCGCGCCCTGAAACTCACGCCGCACAGCCGGGGGGTCAGCGTGACCACCTCGCTGGGCGAACTCGACGCCCCGCAGGTGATTGTCGCCACCGACCCGCCCAGCGCCGCCCGGCTGCTCGGCGAGGATTTACCCTACGGCAGCGTGTCCAGCACCTATCTTTATTACACGGCGGACGCGCCGATTGACCCGCAGTTCCGGCTGCTGCTCAATCCGGTGGGTGGTCTGAACAACACGGCCCTCATCAACAACGCCCAGTGGCTCAGCCACCTGATTCCGGAGCGTGCCCCGGCAGGCCAGCACCTGCTCACCGTCACGGTGCTGGGCAATCCTGAGCTGGACGACGCAGCGCTGGACACGGCAGTGCGGGCCGAACTCTCGGTCTGGTACGGCGTGCGGGTCAGCTTGCTGCGGACCCTGGCCGTCGAGCGCATTGCCCACGCCCAGTACCCCCAGCCGCCGGACTATGCAGCGCATCTGCCGGGCCACGCCACCCGGTGGCCCGGCGTGCTGCTGGCCGGGGAGATCACGTCCATGAGCGGCATTCAGGGCGCTATGGAGAGCGGTGAGAAGGCGGCGGCCATCGTGCTGGGTGACCTGGCAACGATGAGCCGCCCGCGCGGGGCATGAGCGTGCCCGCTCTTGATCGTCCTGCCATTGACCATCTGGTGATCGCTGCACGCAGCCTCAGTGAAGGCGCGGCCTGGCTGGAAGACCGGCTGGGCGTACACCTTGCTCCCGGCGGCGAACACCCCACCTTCGGGACCCACAACCGGCTGCTCTCGCTGGGCGAGGCATATCTGGAAGTCATCGCCGTCAACCCGGACGCGCCCGCGCCCACCCGCCCGCGCTGGTTTGGCCTGGACACGCCTGCCGTGCAGGAGCGGCTCAAGCGCGGCCCGGCCCTGATCCACTGGGTGGCCCGCACGCCCCAGCCGCCGCTGGCCGCGCAGGGCGAGGTGCTGGCCCTGACGCGGGGCCGCTACGTCTGGACGCTGACGGTGCCGCAGGACGGCTCTCTGCCGCTGGGCGGTGCATTGCCGAGTCTGATCGCCTGGCAGGGCGACTCACCCGCCGCCACGCTGCCAGACGTGGGCGTGCGCCTGCGAAGCCTGGAGCTGATGACGCCGCAGCCGGAACAACTCCGTGAGGCGCTGACCGGGCTGAAACTTGTGGAGCTGGTGACGGTCCATCAGGCCCCCGAAACCAGATTGCAGGCGGTGCTGGACATGCCGAACGGTGAGGTTGTTCTTGCCTAATCCCCGAAGGCTGCCGCTGCGCCCCGGCGTGGGGGCCGTCATCCTGCGGCGGGATGAGGCGGGCCGCGAGTGGCTGGCTGTCGTGTGCGAGGTGGATGGCAGCCTGACCCTGCCCAAAGGCGGCATCGAGCTGGGCGAGGACGCCTTAACCGCCCTGCGGCGCGAGGTTCACGAGGAAACCGGAATCACGGAACTGGGTGTGCTGGCCGAACTCGGCATCTGGCAGCGCGAGAACCAGGCCGGGACGCGCTGGGTCGAGAACCGGTTTTTCCTGTGTGTCACGGATCAAATTGCCGCCACGCCGCTGGAACCCGGCTACGCGCTGGAGTGGCATCCTCTCGCCAAGCCGCCCGCCCTTTTCTGGGCCGACCAGTACGCCGTGCTGGCCCAGGCCCGCTTGTGGCGAATTTCACATCCTGAGTGAGACTGCTCCAAGCCGCTGTACGACGGTATTCATCAAAAAAATCCGCGCCAGCACGCTGTTTTCCGGGCCTTTACGAATGGGGCGGCAGAAGAGTAAACTGAAGGCCTGACCGCCCCGACCAGTGATGGAGCACGGGGCCGTTCGCGGCCTGCCGAAGAGCAACATTGACGGCGCTGGACACTTCGTCTGGCGCTGCGCTGTTTTCGGCAGCCTGGGTTGCCAGGAGGGGGTGAGGACACATCGGAACCAAGGAGGAAGTGCGCGAGCGGCTGAATATCGCCGACGTGGTGGGCCAGTATGTGAGCCTCACCCCGGCGGGTAAGGGCCGCATGAAGGGCCTGTGTCCCTTTCACAACGAGAAGACCCCCAGCTTTCAGGTGGACACCGAGCAGGGCTACTATTACTGCTTTGGCTGCAAGGCGGGCGGCGACCTGTTCTCGTTCGTGCAGCGCACTGAGAACCTGAGCTTCGGCGACGCCCTGCGCAAGCTGGCCGAGCAGGCGGGCGTCACCGTCGAGACGCGCTACGGCGAGCGCAGCAGCCGCGACATCTACGACGTGAACGCCTTCGCGCTGGAGTACTTCCGCAGCCACCTGCCGGGGCCGGGTCTGGACTATTTTCATACACGCGGCCTGACCGAGGAGACGATTGCCAGGTTTGAACTCGGCTACGCTCCCGATGGTTGGGACGGCCTGCTGAGCCTGGCCCGCAGCCGGGGCCTGACGGACCGGCAACTGCTGGAAGCGGGTCTGCTCTCCGAGAACACCCAGACCGGGCGGGTCTACGACCGCTTCCGGGGGCGGGTGATGTTCCCGATTCGCGACCACCTCGGGCGGCTGGTGGGCTTTGGGGGCCGGGTGCTGAACGACGAGAAGCCCAAATACCTCAATACCCCCGAAACCGAGGCGTTCAAGAAGGGAGAGTTGCTCTACGGCCTGAACTTTGCCCGCAGCGCCGCCCAGCAGGCCAGCCCAGACGGCGGCGGTGAGCTGATCGTGGTGGAAGGTTATATGGACGTGATCGCGCTGCACCAGGCGGGCTTCGAGACGGCGGCGGCGACCCTCGGTACGGCGCTGACCGCCGACCACGCGACGTTGCTGGCGAGGCTCGACATTCAGAAACTGGCCCTGATGTTCGACCGCGACGAGGCGGGCCTGAAAGCCACCTTATCGGGACTCGATCAGGTGGTGGGCAGCAAGCTGAGGGTGCGCGCCACCCGTGTGCCGAGCGGTAAGGACCCCGCCGACGCGGTGATGGCCGGAGAGCTGCACGCTATCCGGCAGGCGCTGGCGAGTGGGCTGGACGAGGTGCATTACCGGGTGGAGGCCGCCGTGCAGAAGTACGGCGTGGCGACCTCAGAAAGCAAGCGCCGCATCTTGATGGAACTGCTGCCGCGTATGCAGAACCTCGATCCCTTCGACGAGAGCGCCAGGGAAATGCGGCGGCTGGCCTGTGACCCACTGGGCCTCAAGCCCGAAGCCCTCAGCGACTGGATCGCCAACAAGGCCAAGCGCAAAACGTTGACCGACACCCACCTGGCGGGCATGTCCAGCACCCCGCAGGGCGACCACGAGCTGGCCCTGCTGCGCCAGATTCTGCTGGCCCCCTCGCTGCTGTCCAAACTCGACGGGCAGACGCCCTGGCACAACGAGACGGTCCGCAAGGTGATGCTGGCCGCGCGCGGAGCGAAAAGCAGCGAGGAGATTCTGGAAGTCTTCCGGGGCCAGCCCGAGGAGCAACTGCTGATCCGTCTGCTGTTCGAGGGCCGCGACCCCCGCGCGCACAGCCGGGCGGCCACCGAGCAGTTCGAGCAGAAGGTGGGAGCCTACGCCGCCGCCGCCGTGGACGACATCCAATCGGGCCTGAGTATCGAGTCGCTCAAGGTTGAAAAGGACCTGCTGGCCCAGCAGATGACGGGCGCTTCTGCCACCGAGCAGCGGGCGCTACTGGTCCAGATTTCCGAGTTGCAGCGGGCCATAGAAGCCGAGAAGCGGGTGCGGCGGACACAGGCCTGAAAGTCAGACTCTCAAATGAGGATGAAGAGAGCGGACGACAAGCGGAGCCATCAACTTGCCGCCGCCAACTACTTTCCTGTCAGCAGGGCCGCGCCCGCCAGCGCCAGCACCACGCCGCCCCACTGGGTTCGCCGCAGCCGCTCGCGCAGCACACCCACGGCCAGCAGGGTGGTGAAGGCCGGATACATGCTGGTCAGCAGCGCGCCGATGGCGAGGCCGCCGCCCTGCACCGAGAGCAGATAAAACAGGTTGCCCAGCAAATCGCCGGGCGCGGATCCCAGGATCAGTGCGGGCTTGCGCGGCCTTAGGCCCACCGTGAAGGCGGTCAGCGGCAGCGCGATCAAGGAACTGGCGGTGCGCGCGGCCGTGAGCGTCCAGAGAGTGCCCGACGGCTCACTGGCCTGCCCCAGCATCACGAAAAAGAAGCCGAAGCCCAGCCCGGCCAGCAGGCCCAGGCCCACGCCGTTGCTCGCCTCGCCCTGTTTGCCCGGCGCGAAACTCAGCAGCGCCGTGCCGATGAGTACCAGCGCCGCGCCCACCCAGCCGAGCGCTCCCAGTGTCTCGCCGCCCAGCACGCCCACCGCCACCGGCACCGCCGCCGAGAGTGCGCCTGCGCCCACCGACACCGCGCCCATCGGCCCCACCGCCAGCGCCTTGTAAAAGGCCAGCACCGCCACCAGTCCCACCGCACCCGCCGACGCGCCCCACCACAAGTCGGCGGCGGGCGGCAGCGGCTGGCCCAGCACCAGCGCCATCAGGGCCAGGACGGCGGCAGCCAGCGGGTGCGAGAGCGCCACCACCCGCAGCGGCGGGTCAAAGCGGCTGGCCAGCCCGGCCAGAAAATCGCCCACCCCGTAGTTGAGCGCCGAGAGGAGGCCGAGGAGAGCAGGATTCATCACGCGAGTCTAGCGGCCCGCTCGCTGAGACTGAAACCGCCTGCGGCTTGAAGCACACCTGTCGGACAGGTTAGAGTGCGGACGTTCTCAAGTTCTAGTCACTTTTACCTGGAGGCCCATTGAGCCAACTGCTGCTGATCCGTCACGGGCAGGCCACCCCGTTTGAGGCCGACACCGACCGCCTGAGCGAACTGGGCCAGGCGCAGGCGCGCCGGCTGGGCGAAGTACTGCGCTCGGAAGGATTGGGCGTTACCCACGTTCTGCACGGTCCGCTGGTGCGCCAGCGCCGCACGGCCCTGATCGCCGCCGAGGACTCGGGCTGGCCTGACGCTACCGAAGACGCCCGACTGGCCGAGTACGACGGAGACGGCTTGCTGCGTCACCTCGCGCCGTTGCTGGCCGAACAGGACGCTAATTTTGCCCGGCTCGCCCGCACCTTCGAGCAGCAAAAGTTCGGCCCCGAGCGCAACAAGCACCTTCAGGCTATGTTGGAGCCGCTGACGGCCCGGTATTTGCAAGGTGATCTTCTGCACCCCGAACTGGAAGCCTGGGCCGACTTCCAGGCGCGGGTGCAGGCGTCGGTGCGCGACCTGCTCAGGCTCTCCGGCGCAACCGTGCTGGCCTTCACCTCCGGCGGCGTCATCGGCAGCGTGGTGGCGAGCGTACTCAAAGCCCCGCCCGACACGGCCCTGGCCCTCAACTGGCGCGTCAAGAACGCCTCTATCACCCGCCTGACTTACGGCGGCGGACGGGTCAGCTTGGATACCTTCAACGAAACCGGGCACCTGCCGCCGGAGCTGATGAGCTGGCGGTGAGGTCAATCTTTCGTTTCTCCAACATCGCCCAGAAGGTCCTGAAAATACGATCAGCCTTCCCCCATCAGCCCTCCGAAGGAGCCTTATGCAAGCTGTCCAGTGCACCCATCTCGGCCCGCCCGACGACCTCGAACTGAATACCATTCCTGACCCCACACCCGGCCCCGGCGAGGTCGTCATCGAAGTTCACGCCGCGCCGCTCAACTTTCCCGACGTGCTGATGATTCAGGGCAAGTACCAGATGCGCCCCGAGTTGCCCTTCATACCCGGCGCGGAGGTGGCCGGAATCGTGACGGCGGTGGGGGAGGACGTGACCCACCTGCAGGTCGGGCAGCGGGTCGCCTCCTTCGTGCAGCTCGGCGGCTTCGCCCAGCAGGTCAAGGCCCCCGCCAGCGCCACCTTCCCGCTGCCGGACGGGGTGGACTTTGCCGAAGGTGCGGCCCTGCCACTCGCCTACGGCACCTCGGCCCACGCGCTGATTGACCGCGCCGAGCTGAAAGCCGGGCAGACTCTGCTGGTGCTGGGCGCGGCGGGCGGTGTGGGGTTGGCGGCGGTCCAGATCGGCAAGGCGCTGGGCGCGCGGGTCATCGCGGCGGCGTCTACTCAGGAAAAGCTTGACCTCTGCCGCCAGAACGGGGCCGACGAAACCATCAACTACGCCGAGCAGGACCTGCGCTCAGTCCTCAAGGAGCTGACCGGGGGCAAGGGGCCGGACGTCATTTACGATCCGGTGGGCGGCAAGCTGGCCGAACCTGCCTTTCGCTCGATTGCCTGGGGCGGCAAATACCTGGTGGTGGGCTTTGCCGAGGGCGATATCCCGGCGCTGCCGCTCAATCTGCCGCTGCTCAAGGGCGCGTCGGTGGTGGGCGTCTTCTGGGGCGAGTTTGCCCGGCGCGACCCGAAGAAAAATCTTGCCAATCTACGCCAGTTGTTGACCTGGATGGGCGAGGGCAAAGTCAAACCGCACATCTCCGCCCGCTACGCCCTGGCTGACGTGCCGCAGGCCCTCAAGGACATGGCCGGGCGCAAGGTGACGGGCAAGGCGGTGGTGGAGCCGCAGCGGTAAGCGCGCCGCGCCGTATCTGGTGCGTGAATTGCAGAAAAAGCAAAGGGCCTGACGACAGGAGTGGTCAGGCCCTTTGCTTCGTTCGGCTGCTTACCCGATGAACGCCTTCCCGCCCAGAAATCCCTGCAACGCTGCCGGAATCCGGATGCGTCCATCTTCCTGCTGGTGGTTCTCCAGAAACGGCACCAGAATGCGCGGCACGGCGATGCCGGTGTTGTTCAGTGTGTGGGCAAACTGCGGCTTGCCGTCCTCGCCCCGGTAGCGCAGGCCGGTGCGGCGGGCCTGCCAGTCGCCCAGGTAGCTGCACGAATGCGTCTCGCGGTAGAGCTGCTCGGACGGCACCCAGGCCTCGATATCGTACATCAGTGCCTTGCCCGCGCCCATATCGCCGGTGCAGTTCTGGACGACGCGGTAGGGCAGTTCCAGCGCCCGCAAGATGCCCTCCGCGTTGGCCAGCAGCGTCCCGAACCACTTCAGGGCCTCCGCCTGATCGGCCCGGCAGATGACGTACTGTTCCACCTTGCGGAACTCGTGGACGCGAATCAGCCCGCGCACGTCGCGCCCCGCCGACCCCGCCTCGCTGCGGAAGGCGGCGGAGAGGGCCGCCAGCGTCACCGGCAGGTCGCCCTCGGCCAGAATCTCGCCCGCGTACAAGCTGTTGACCGGCACCTCGGCAGTTCCGGCCAGCATCAGATCCTCGCCCTCGATCTTGTAGACCTGATCCTCGCCGCCGGGAAAATGCCCCGTCGCCACCAGCGTCTCGGGCCGCACCAGCGCGGTGGTCGAGAGCGGCGTGAAGCCCCGGTCTGCCAGGTAAGTCAGGGCGAACGTCAGAATGGCCTGCTCCAAAAGTGCCGCCTCACCTTTCAGCAGGTAACTGCGGCTGCCCGACACGCGGGCCACCCGCTCCGCATCGGCCCAGCCATGCCGGTCGAGCAGAGCGACGTGGTCGAGCGGCGTGAAGCTGAAGCTCGGCAGTTCCCCTTCCCGGCGCAGTTCCACGTTGCCGCTGTCGTCCACGCCTTCCGGCACGCCGGGCAGCGGGAGATTCGGCACGCGCAGCATCAGTTGCCGCAGGGCGTCCTCGTGGGCGCGTAGCGCCGGTTCCAGCGCCTTGATCTCCTCGCCCAGTGCCTTGCCCTTTTCGATCAGCTCAGGCTTTTCCTCTTTCGAGACCTTCGGCACGGCCCTGGCATTGGCGTTGCGCTCGGCCTGCACCGTTTCTACCCGCTGGCGCACGTCCAGGAGTTCGCGGTCAATCTTCAGCAGCTCGTCCAGATCGAGGTTGATGTGTTTGACCCGGATGGCGTCTTTGACCAGGCCGGGATTGTCCCGAATAAATTTGAGATCAAGCATGTGTGTTCCTTCCAGGGTTCGGGAGTTCTGCTCGGCGGCTGATTTGGCGCTGAATAAGCCCAGCACCTCTCCACACCCCGTTCACTCCGTCTCTACCGTGCGCGGCACTTTCACGAAGCCGCCCTGCATCTCCGGGGCCAGTTGTTCTAGCGCAGCATGCGCCAGCATCTCGCCCGGCACGTCGTCGCGCATCACGTTGACCAGGGCCACCGGGCGCTGCATTTCCTCCACGCCAGTTGTGTCCACGGCCTGAAGTTGTTCGAAGTAGCCCAAGATGGCGTTAAGTTCGCCGCGCAGTTGCTCGGCCTCGCCCTCGGCCAGGTCCAGCCGGGCCAGCTCGGTCAGATGGTTCATTTCGGCGGCGTCGATCATGGGCGTCATTGTAAGTGAAAGACTGGCGGGCAGACTCCAGCGGCTCAGCCGTGTGCGGTGCGGTACTCCTCGCTCGCCAGCTTGATGCACACCGCCACCGCCTGCATCGCCTCTCGCACTTCCTCGACGGGTGGTCGGCTGGGCGAGAGGCGAATGTTGGTGTTGTGCGGATCGACGCCGCCCGGATAGGTGGCCCCGGCAGGGGTCAGGCTCACCCCGGCAGCCTCAGCCAGCGCGATTACCCGGTCCGCGACGGGCAGCACGGTGTCCACGCTGACGAAGTAGCCGCCTTTGGGCGTCTTCCAGGTGGCGTACTCGCCCGCTGCGCCGAGTCCGGCCGCCAGTGCGTCGTAGACGGCCTGGAATTTGGGGGCCAGCAGCTTGGCGTGGTCTTTCATCAGCCCGCCCAGGCCGCCGGGATACTGCGAGAGAAACCGGACGTGTCTCAGTTGCTCGATCTTGTTGGGGCCGATGCTCTGGACGCCCAGCAACTTGGCGAGGTAGGCCACGTTGGCCTCACTGCTGGCAAAAAAGCCCAGGCCCGCGCCGCCGAAGGTGATCTTGCTGGTGGAGGCGAAGACGATGGCCCGGTCGGGGTGGCCTGCCTCGGCGCACAGCTTGATCAGATTCACTGGCACGTCGCGGTTTTGCTCGAACAGGTGATGCACCCGGTAAGCATCGTCGGCAAAAATGGTGAAGTCGGGGGCCGCCGCCTTGAGCTGCGAGAGCCGCCGCGCCTTGTCCTCACTGATAGTCTCGCCGCTGGGGTTGCTGTAGGTCGGCACAAATAAGATGCCCTTGACCAGTTCGTCCTGGGCCAGTCGCTCGACGGCATCGAGGTCGGGGCCGTCGTCCTGCATTTCCACAGTCACCAGGTCATAGCCCAGCGTTTCGAGCAATAAGAAGTGGCGGTCATAGCCCGGCACCGTCACGATCATCTTGGGCTTGCCGCTCAGGCGCACCCAGGGCTGGGGGCTGCCGCGTAGGCCGTGCAGCAGCGCCGCCGTCAGCACGAAGCCCTGGAGTTCCAGGCTGGCGTTGTTCCAGACGATCACCTGCGCGGCGGGCACGTCGAGATACTGGCCGAACAGTTCGCGGGCCTCGGGCAGCCCGTGGACGCCGCCGGGATAGTTGCGGGTATCGAGGTTCCCGGCCATATAGTCGCCCCGCCGCAGCACGTCGAGGAGGCCGTTACTGAGGTCGAAGTCGGCGTCGCTGGGTTGACCGCGCTGCATGTTGAGCTTGAGGTGTCTGGCTTTCAGGGCGTCGTACTGTTGTTGGGCAGGCAGGTCGTCACGGGCAGTCATGTCTTCAGCTTAAGGTCTGGGGTGGGCGCGGCGGGCGAGAACGTCTATGGCATTCGGCAGGGGACCGGGAAAGTTAGGCTTCACTCCCAGATCAGCCGCGCCGCCCACAGCAGCAGCGGGGCGACGAGCAGGGCCGGTAAGAAGCTCCCCACCCGCACCCGGTGCTCTTCCCCGAAGCCCAGACCGGCGAGCATCAGGTTCCAGCCGATGCCCACGATCATCAGCCCGCCCGCCCCGGTGATGACCAGCACATACGGATTGCTGCCCAGGGTCGCGGGGTCGGCCCCGCCCAGCAGCAGCCCGGCCAGCCCGCCCGAGGCCAGCGCGATGCTGCCCTGAATGACCAGCACGGCCACGGCGCTGAGCAGCACGCCGACGCCGTAGACGCTCGCCAGCGCCAGCGACGAGATGCCGTCGAGGGTGGCTTTCAGCACATACGAACTGCTGTCGCCGGTCAGGCCGTTCTGGAGGCCGCCCACAATGGTCAGCGGCCCCACGCAAAACAGCAGCGAGGCGGCCACGAACCCTTCGGTGAACTGGCCCTCGCCGCGCATCCGGCGCTTGAGGCCGTCACCGAGGTGCGAGAGCCGGTCTTCCAGATTGAGCGCCTCGCCGATGACCGCGCCCAGCGCCAGCCCGATCAGTGCCAGAATGACGCCCGGCACCGGCCCGCCCCTGACGCTGCCCAGGCTGTTCGCCATGCCCAGCCCGATATACAGGGTCACCAGACTCAGGACTTGCAGCAGCGTGCGCTGGGTGCGGGCAGGCAGGCGGCTGCCGAGCAGCAGGCCCAGCCCGGAGCCGACGATCACCGTGGCGGTGTTGATGAGGGTGCCGGAGAGCTGGGCGAGAAGCGACATGCGCGCCATGCTAGCGCGGCGCAGCGGCCTCGCCCCTGGACTGCGGCGGTTGGATGGAGCGTCATCAGTACAGCGGTCGAGAAATTCCTAAATAAAGCTTCAGTGCTGCCTGAACGGCCCCTGACATCCGCTGTTATACTGAGGGGCAAGTTGAACGCTTACGGCTGTTTTCAACCGCGCCCGCTTTTCCGGCGGCCCCGCTTCGGTGGGCCTGGCGGTCAGGCTGTGCCGGACGCGGCGCTGCGTGCTCAACCCAATCAACATCTGATCCAGTGGAGGCTGCCTTGTGGCGGCCTTTTTTCGTTGTCTCCGGCTGCCCCCACGCTGTTGCCTCGCGCCCGCCGCCTGTGGTAAATCTCTGCCCGCCCCGCCTGGAGGATCATGTGACCCTAAGCGAACAGTTCCAGACCCTGCCCAAGCTCCTGAAAGTCAGCGAAGTCGCCGAGTTTACCGGCACCCACGAGCGCACCGTGCGCCGCTGGATTCGCGAGGGCCGGATGCCCGCCGTGGAAAGCCCTGCGGGCATCCGGGTGCCGCGCCGGACGCTGTGGCGCTTTCTGGGCCTGGACCTGCTGGCCGCTTGAGAGACCAAGCCGGGTTTGAATGTTAAGGCTGACTGGGCCAAAAGGCGGACGTTTGTTGACCCTGACCCCTCTATGCTGAGCACCATGACGCGCCGCTCCCTCCTGCTTTGTCTGCTGCTGTCGTTATCTGCGCAGGCGGCCACGCCGGGACAGTCTGCTTCGCCGCTTCCGCTCACCAGGGCCTCGGTTTCCGCTCCCGCTGCGCCTGCACCCACCATGACCCCTTCTGCGGCTGCTTCCACCTCACCCAAAGCTGCGCCCGCTCCGGCGTCCGGCGTCCCGACACTGATTCCCAGGGTGGTGGGAAGATACCCGCACGACCCGGCGGCCTTTACCGAGGGCTTGGAACTGGTGGACGGCGTGCTGTTCGAGAGTACCGGGCTGGTGGGGGAGAGCAGCATCCGGCGCACCAACCCGCAGACTGGCGAGGTCATGCAGCGCCGCGCGCCGCCGAGCAGTAAGGTCTTCTCCGAGGGCCTGACGGTGCTGGGCGACGTGGCTTACCAGCTCACCTGGCAAGACGGGCTGGCGTACCTCTACGACGCACGAAACTTGCGGAGCCTGGGACAGTTGCGCTACCGGGGCGAGGGCTGGGGCCTCACCAACGACGGCAAATCGCTGATCATGAGTGACGGCTCCGACACGCTGGTCTGGCGCGACCCCGACACCTTTGCCGTGACCCGCCGCGTCCGGGTATCCGACCGGGGTGCGGCGATCACCAATCTCAATGAGCTGGAATACGCGGGCGGCAGTGTGTACGCCAACGTTTGGCTGAGCAACAAGGTGGCCCGCATCGACCCGCAGTCAGGCAAGGTCACCGCCTGGATTGACGTGACGAACCTGGCCCGCGAGGCGCAGGCCGCCGCTGCCAAAGCCGGTCAGGAACTGGGCTTCGACGACGTGCCCAACGGGATCGCCTTCAACGCGGCCAGGGGTACGCTGCTGCTGACCGGCAAGCGCTGGCCGCTGGTGTTCGAAGTCAAACTGCCCTGAGCCACCGGGTAATGAAAAGAGCGGGGCGCTGAAATCGACTTTCAGTGCCCCGCTGCTATGGTCGGCGGTTCATTTCACGTTGAGCGCGGTGGTGCTGATACGTGAGGGCGGCGGGCAGCCAGGTGCTCATGCCCGAGGCCCCCGGCGGGTCGCTGCGGGCGTGTTCCAGCAGCAGCGGCAAAGCTACTGTCCCAGGCTCGTCAGGCCCGGTGCAGGCGCTTGTGGCGCTTGTGTGGCTGCTGAGTGCTCCAGGCGTTCGAGGTCGTCCAGGCTGCTGGGGCGCTCAAGCAGGGTGCCGACAGGGCCAGCGCGTCGGGTTGCAGCGGCCAGAGGGGGCTCAGGGTCTGCCGCGCCGCCCTCGGGAGGAAGGACCGCCTGAGCGCCGAGGCGCTGGCCCCCCGGGGTGCTGAATTGGGTGTTCAGAAAATCGAGAAGTTTCGTAAGCCTCCGTAGTCAATCAGGCCTCTCCGCCAGGAAGGGGAGAGGGGCAGGTGGCTGACATGAATAAATTCACCGGATTGCTTCATAGGCCTCAGGCAGCCCGGAGTCGAGCCTTCCGCAGTCCATCTCTCGCTCGCCCGGATCGACTGGCAGGGTAAAACAGCGCAGAAGGATATGGACGAACGTCCGCCGCCGAAGGTCTAGGCTGGGGCCATGACAGACTCTTCTCCCACGTCCGTTTCCCGCCCCCAGCGGGTGCTGCTGACCGGCGCGGCGGGCCACATCGGTACGGCCCTGCGCCAGCATCTGCGCGGCCACTACGGGCTGCTGCGCCTGAGCGATCTGCCTGCCGCACTGGCCGGGCTGCCACCTGCCGGGCCGGGTGAGGAACTGTGCCCCGCCGACCTGACCGACCCGGCAGCGGTGCGCGAGGTCACGCAGGGCATGGACGCCGTGATTCATCTGGGCGGCATTCCCGACGAGGACACTTATCCGGTGATTCGCGCCGCGAATATGGACGGCACCGCCAATCTGCTGGCAGCGGCGCAGCTCTGCGGGGTGCGCCGGGTGGCCTTCGCCTCCAGCATTCACGCCGTCGGCTACGCGCCCCACGAACCCACCGGCATGAATGGGCCGGTGCGCCCCGACACTTTCTACGGCGTCAGCAAGGTCTTCGGCGAGGCGCTGGGCCGGATGTACGTGGACCGCTACGGTCTGGAATTCGTCTCGGTCCGCATCTGCTCGTTTCTGGAGCGCCCCCGCGAGGCCCGCAACCTGGCCACCTGGCTCTCGCCGCGCGACGCCGCGCAGCTCTTCCGGCGGGCCGTCGACGCGCCGGGCGTGACCTATTTGACGGTGGCGGGCATCAGCGGCAATACCCGGCGCTGGATGAATCCGGACGGCTGGGACGCGCTGGGCTACGCGCCTGAGGACAATGCCGAGGAGTACGCTGCCGAGATCGGGCACATCGTCCCTGCACCCGGCAGCCACGCGGCGCGCTTCCAGGGCGGCGTCTTCACGGAGCCGGACTATCTGGGGCGGGCCGGGGCCAGATCGTGAGGGGGCCAGCTGTGCCGTGCTGGGGAAGTCGTGGTGAGGGTGTCGGCGCAGTGTTTTCTGACTTACCGTTCGGTCAGTGCTGCGGAGTAGACTCTCTCTTATGACCGCCCCCACCAGCCCGCCGCAACCCGCGCAGCCACAAGCCAGCGTGGGACGCGCCAAACTGATTCTGTTCCTGACCATCTTCGTGGCGATGCTGGGCCTGTCGGTGCTGTTTCCGATTTTCGGACCGCTCTCGCGCCAACTCGGCCTGACCGAATCGCAGACCGGCTGGTTTTCCACCGCCTACAGCCTGATGCAGTTCGTGTTCAGCCCGATCTGGGGAGCGCGCTCCGAGCGCATAGGCCGCAAGCCGGTGCTGGTGATGGGCCTCATCGGCTTCTCGCTGAGCTTCGGGCTGTTTGCCATCGTCGCTGACCTGGGCCTGCGCGGGGTCCTGAGCGGCACCTTGCTGTTCATGTTGCTGGTCGGGGCACGCTTCCTCGGCGGCATTCTGTCGAGCGCCACTTTGCCCACCGCCCAGGCGATGATGGCCGACCTGACGGATAGGGGCAACCGCGCCGCCGCGATGGGCCTGATCGGCGCGGCCTTCGGACTGGGCGTCATCTTCGGGCCGGGCCTGGGCGGCGTGCTGGCGAACTTCGGCCTGACTGTGCCGGTGTACTTCAGTGCCGGGCTGGGCCTGGTCACGGCGCTGCTGGCGAGACTGACCCTGCGCGAGACCCGCGCTCCCGGCACCTCGGCCCCGGCCACTGGCAGCCGCTTTGCGCTGGCCCGCGGCCCCATCATCGTGTTTCTGGTGATCAGCACCCTCTTCACGCTGGCCTCGGTGGGCATGGAGCAGACCATCAGCTTTTATGTGCAGGACAATCTGCATCTGACGGTGGCCCAGACCCCGCAGGTCGTCGGCGGGATGCTGGCCCTCTTCGGGCTGATCTCGGCGGCGGTGCAGGGCGGCGCGATCCGGCCCCTCAGCAAGCGGGTGTCTTCCACCACGCTGATTCCGGTGGGGCTGGTCGTGATGGGCGCGGGCATGTTCGCCCTGAGTGCCGCCAGCGTGTTCTGGACCATGGCCGGGTCACTCGCCCTGATCGGCATCGGCAGCGCCATCCTCGGCCCCAGCCTCTCGGCCGCCCTGTCACTCAGCGTTAACGAGAACCAGCAGGGGCAGGTGGCGGGCCTCAATTCCTCGGCGCTGGCGCTGGGCCGCATGACCGGCCCGCTGATCGGCACTGGCCTCTACCAGACGGTCAGCCACCACGCGCCGTACATTTTCAGCGGCGGCGTGCTGGCGGTGCTGCTGGTCGTCGTGGCACTGGCCCGGCCCCAGGTCAGGACACCCGTACCGGGATAAGTCAGCCCAGCGGCGTCAGGACTTTGACCTCGGCTCCAAACACGAACTCGCCTCCCTCGCCGTCCGGCAGCAGGGGGGCGAGTTGTTCGTGAAGCCAAGTCGCTACCTGTTCCGGTGTCTCGCGCCCCGCGTCGGTCACAGTGATGGTATTGCTCTGGGTCAGAAAATAGGCGATCAATAGCTCTCGGCTCAGCGTCACAGGGTGGGTGAAGCGCTCGGCGTGGAGAGAGAACCCGGCAGCTTCCGCCTCAGTTTGGCCGAAGGGGCGGCGGTCACGGTCAGCGCTCGGGTAGCGTCGCAGATAGCTTTGCCAGAAGTCGGCAAATTTCGGCTCCCCCGTCATCTCGCCCTCAAACCAACTGTTGCAGATCGCCAGCAGGCCGCCCGGTTTCAGCGCCCGCCGCGCCTCAGCCAGAAACTCTTCACGCCTGAGCCAGTGAAAGGCCATGAACACCGTCAGCACATCGGCGCAGCCGTCCGGCAAAGGCAGCGTCTCGGCAGGGGAGAGGGCGTAGCTCACGCGCGGGTGGGGCCGGGCATGGGCCAGCATTTCCTTTGAAATGTCGAATGCCCGCACCTCGGCCACCAGTTCGGCCAGCGCCACGCTGCATTGCCCGGTGCCGCAGGCCACGTCCACGCCCAGGGCTGTGCCTGCCAGAAACGGCTCGACCCGTGCCAGCACCAGCGGCTGCACGTCGGGGCGTCCGGCGGCGTAGCGGGCGGCTCCGTCGGCGCTCAGAAAGGGATTGGTCATGTCCCCACTCTAGCGGCCAGGCAGCAAAAACGCCCCGGCGCAGAGGCCGGGGCGTCTCAGAAAGCGTGTCTCAGATGTTGAAGCCGAACATCCGCATCTGGCGCTTGCCGTCTTCGGTCATCTTTTCCGGACTCCAGGGCGGCGTCCAGACAAACTCCACATTCACCCGGTTGACTCCGTCCAGGCGCATCACGGCCATCTCGGCGTCGGAGCGGATCAGGTCCTGCACTGGGCAACCCACCGAGGTCAGTGTCATGGTCACGTCGACCACACCCTCGGCGGTGATGTCCACGCCGTAGATCAGGCCCAGGTCCACCACATTCACCGGGATTTCCGGGTCCTTGACGATCTTCAGTGCCTCGCGTACCTGCGCCTCGTCCGGCAAACCCGCCGGGGCAGGCGCGGCGGCCGGGTTGATACCGGGATTAGCGTCTTCGCTCATGATGCTCCCGCCTCGGTGGGCAGGCCCGCTTCCTGCCAGGCCAGGGTGCCGCCCTTGAGGTTGGAGACATGGCTGTACCCGTTGTCCAGCAGGTGCTGGGCGGCCTGGGCGCTGCGTGCCCCGCTGCGGCAGATCATCACCAGCTCTTTGTCCCTGGGCAATTCGCTGTAACTCGCCGCGAATTCGCTCAGCGGCATCAGTTTCGCGCCCTGGGCATGGACATCCTCGTATTCACTCTGCTCACGCACGTCAATGAGCATCGCGCCGTCTTTCATTCTGGTCTGGGTTTCCTGCGGGCTGACTTCGTTCATGAAATCAGCATACCTGAGCGGCCCACTCGGTATTGTGAGTCGCCTAAACTGTTCACATGCTGCCTGGTCCTCAGTACCTCGTCATTGACCTGCGCCCCGGTGCCCTGCAAAGGGCTGAGCCGCTGTCCTCCCTGATCCCCAATCCCAGCCGCGCCGTGACGCTGGCCCAGATCGAGGAGGGCGAGCACGGCCTGAGCGCCGCCGACGGTCCGCTGGTCGTCCTCTGCGAGCGCGGCGTTCGCAGCACGCTGGCGGCCCGCTTCCTGCGCGCCGACGGACTGGAGGCGGTGGCCTTTCCCGGCGGCGTCCCGGCCCTGCGGCGGCCCTGAGTCGGCCATGAGTCGGGCGTGAGTCGGCCCACCATCCACGCCATGCACGGTTTTCTGGGCAGTGGCAAGACGACCCTCGCCCGCCAGCTGGAAACGGAGTTGCCAGCCATGAGATTCAGCAGTGACGAGTGGATGGTCGCCCTTCACGGTCAGGACCCACCCGCCGCCGACTTCGGTGACTCCCGCTCGAGGGTTTACAGTCTGATGCGGCGGCAGTGGCTCCGCGTACTGGAACTGGGCCTGCCCGTTATTCTGGACGAGGGCCTGTGGAGCCGCCGCGAGCGTGACGAACTGCGTTCGGAGGCGGCTGCACTCGGCGTGCCGCTCACGATCTACACTTTGAACACGCCCGAAGACCTGGCCCGCGAGCGCGTCCGGCGGCGCAACGCTGAACCGGGCAGCCTTTTTATCGCCGAGAACACCTACGATCTGTTTCGCCTACGCTTCGAGCCGCTCGGGCCGGACGAGGCGCACGTGGTGGCGGCGCTCTGACGGATGCTGCCTCAGTCCGGAGGACAAGCAAAAGCCCCAGCCACTTGGACTGGGGTACTTTTGATGTTGGTTGCAGGGACAGGATTTGAACCTGCGACCTCCGGGTTATGAGCCCGACGAGCTACCAGACTGCTCTACCCTGCGTTAACTGCTTTGCCCCGTTTTCCGGCGCTTAGAAATAGTACCCCCGAGCTGGCAATGTGTCAACTGTGATTGGAGTCGCGGTAGCCTGAATCAGGCCAGATCAGGCCCTTGCTTCCCTGCCCCGCTGCCCTGTATAGTCTTTTCTTGGCCGCAAGTGGGGCCGGGCATCAACAGCGCTCCCGAGCGCGGCCCGCTGACCCCCAGACGGCGACGCCCCAATTTAGGGGCTGTCCGCCGGGCTTTTGAGGAGAATCATGCCGAAAGTAAAGACCAAGAAAAGCGCCGTGAGGCGCATCAAGATCACCGCCACTGGCAAAGTGATGGCGTTCAAGAGTGGCAAGCGCCACCAGAACACCGGCAAGAGCGGCGACGAGATCAGCGGCAAAGGCAAAGGCTTTGTGCTGGCCAAGAGCGAATGGGCGCGTATGAAAGCCGCCCTGCCTGGGAGGAGATAAGGTATGCCACGCACCAAGACCGGCATCATTCGCCGCCGCCGCCATAAAAAGGTGCTCAAGCGGGCCAAGGGCTTCTGGGGATCACGCTCCAAGCAGTACAAGATGGCCTTCCAGACGCTGCTCAACGCCGCGACCTACGAGTACCGGGATCGCCGCAACAAGAAGCGCGATTTCCGTCGTCTGTGGATTCAGCGCATCAATGCGGGCGCTCGCCTGCACGGCATGAACTATTCCAACTTTATTGCCGGTCTCAAACTCGCGCAGATTGATCTGAACCGCAAGATTCTGGCCGATATCGCCGCCCGCGAGCCGGAAGCGTTTGCCGCACTGGTCGAGAGCGCCAAGACCGCCAACAGCAACAAGGTCAGCAAGAACGCCGCCTGAACTTGAGATGACTATCAGGGCCGCTCCTTTCGGGGGGCGGTTTTTATGTGGGCGTATGGCGTGTAACTTTTGCAGAGATGAGCAACACTCAAATTCTGTGCATCATTCTGGACGACGGAAAAGGGCAGCATTCAGGAAACCCATTGCAAACACAGCCTCAGCATTGTCAGGGCTTAGGGGGCCGCTGTCCAGCAGCTCCAGTTCGGAGAACACCGCCTGCAAGTCGTCCGTGCTGTACGCGGTTCCCCCTTCGAGTCTGCCTTGTCTGAACAGCGTCAAGTCATCAGCCACGCTGCCCATTTCACCCGGCGCAAAGGTGCAGATGCCGAAGAGTCCGCCGGGTTTGAGACATGCTGACAGGGCCGTGAGGTAGGACAGCCTTCGGTGCGGTGCGAGATGGTGAAAGCACCCCGAATCGTACACCACATCAAATGGTCCGCCCGGGATCTCTTCGCGCAAGACATCGCATTCGGCATAGGAGGCGCTGGAATCGGGAGACCGCTCACGGGCATGGCTCACCGCGTAGCGAGAGAGATCGACGCCTGTGGCGCAGTAGCCCTGAGCCGCCAGCCAGCGGGTATTCCGGCCCAAGCCGCAGCCGATGTCCAGTGCCATTTTGCTCCCGGTCCTCGGCAGGTCAGTGGTGGGGAGCAGGCCGCGTTTTTGCCAGTCCACCAGATTGGCATCTGGCAAGTCGGAGTTGAGTGGGTGATCTGGGCGGCCAAAGAGGTCGGCCCAGTGGTCGTGGGCGTTTCGTCTGGTCCAGTCCGAACCGTCATCAAAGAGGTGGTCGAGGGTGTCCAGGAGTTGTTCCAGGGTGGAGAGGCGCATCCGGTTCTCCATTTTGCTACTTCCCGAAATACTCCGGCAAGTCCTCTCTATTAATCAGGACTTCTCTAGGCTTGCTGCCCTGGTGCTTTGACACAATGCCCATCGCTTCGAGCAGGTCCATCAGCTTGCCCGCTCTGGCGTGGCCCACCGACAGGCGGCGTTGTAGACGGCTGACGCTGCCCTGGCCTTCCTCGATGCAGATCTCGGCGGCCTGCCTCAGCAGCGGGTCGGAGAAGTCCATGTTGCCCTTGTCATGGCTCGGTCCGCCCGCCTCGATGCCGCCGTCGAAATCTGGGCCGTAGAGTTCCACGAAGGCGTCGTCGAACACCTGACGGCGCAGCTCCTCGGTGATCCGGTTGGATTCGTCCTCGCTGATATACGGCCCCTGAAGCCGGATCGGCTTGACCAGGCCCGGCTGGTAAAACAGCATGTCGCCCATGCCGGTGAGGCGCTCGGCCCCCATGCTGTCCAGAATGGTGCGCGAATCGTGCGAACTGCTGACCGCGAAGGCGATGCGGGCGGGCACGTTCACTTTAATGAGGCTGGTCAGAATGTCCACGCTGGGCCGCTGGGTCGCCAGAACCAGGTGCATGCCGGTGGCGCGGGCCATCTGTGCCAGGCGCATGATCGCCGACTCGACTTCTTTGGGTGAGGTGATCATCAGGTCGGCCAGCTCGTCAATGATGATGACCAGATGCGGCAGTTCGGTTTCATTGACCTGGCGCATCTTGGCGTTGTACTGCTCCAGATTCTTGGCCCCCACCTGCGACATCATCTTGTAGCGCCGCTCCATGTGGGCCACCGCGCCGAGCAGCACCCCGGCGGCGTCCACCGGGTTGGTCACCACGCTGCGCACCAGGTGGGGAATGCCGTCGTAGGGGGTCAGCTCCACCATTTTCGGGTCGATCATCAGAAAGCGCAGATCGGTGGGCAGGTACTTGTACAGCAGTGAGGTGATCAGCGTGTTGACGCACACCGACTTGCCCGACCCGGTGCTGCCTGCGATCAGGAGGTGCGGCATCTTGGCGAGGTCACCCACCATCAGTTCGCCGTCGATGCTCTTGCCCAGGATGATCGGCAATCTGGCGCGGGTGTTCTTGAAGCTGCTGGCCGCCACCGCCGTGTGAAACGTGACCGGTTCGCGCTCGGCGTTGGGCACCTCCAGCCCGATGACGTTCTTGCCCGGCACCGGGGCCTCGACGCGAACCCCGCCGACGGCCAGGGCGCGGGCCAGGTCGTTACTGAGGCTGGCGATGCGGCTGATCTTCTCGCCGGGGGCCGGTTCGATCTCGTAGCGGGTAACGGTGGGGCCGCGCGCGAAGTCCACGACCTTGGCCGACAGCCCGAACTGGCCCAGCGTTTCGTTGATCAGGCCCGCCCGCTGCCTTGCCGAGATGTCGAGTTGCAGGGCGTTGTGGGCGTCCGGCGGAATCGGGTCAAGCAGATCGGTGCCGGGAATCGCCAGGTCGAGTGCGCCCTGCTGCGGGCGGCTGCGTCTGGGTGCACTGTCCGGCGCGTCCTCCCAGGGCAGGCTATCGGCCTCCAGCTTGCGGCCCGAGGGCACCGGCAGTGGCCCGCCCTGTCCCTGGATGCCGCTGCTGCCCGCCGCCACCGGCTTCATCATGACAGGCACCGCCGAGGCCACCAGGATCTCGGTTTTCAGGGAGTCGTCCTTGGCGGCGCCCTCCTGAGCCGGGTCCATCTGCAAGTCGATCAGGGGCGGCTGGAAAGCCAGCGTGCTGCCAAAACTGTCCAGCGTGGGTTCGGCGGCGCTGAACAGTTCGCCCTGCCCAAAGTCGAAGTCGAGAAGCGGCGTACTTGTTTCGGGCTGACCATGATCTTGGCCATGCTCATGAACATGGTCGAGTTTCTCCTGCCAGGCGGCGCGCTCGGCCAGGGTGGTATCGGAGTCGGTCAGCAGCGCCTGTTCGAGGGTCTCGGCCAGGTGCGCCGGACCCGCATCGTAGGCGCGTGCCAGGGCAGGCCAGCCTCCGTAGAGCTGGGCGCGGCGGTGCCAGGCGGCGTAGCCTTCTTCCAGTTCGCGCCAGCTCTGCACCCGCTGGGCGTGGGCCGGGCGCTCACGGGCCAGGAGCGCGGAGTCGGGCTTGCCCAGCGCCTTGGCGGCGCGCGAGCGTTCGCGCTCCAGGCTGCCAGCTTTGGCCGCCAGGCGCGAGAGGTCGAGCGTCAGGCTTCGCCGCAGCCGCTCCAGCGCTCCGCTGGCCAGGGTCGAGGGCAGTTCCAGGCCGAGTTCGTGGCGACCCGCGCGCACGTCCTGGGCCAGCCGCTCGACTTCCGCACCCGCTTCGGGGGCTTCTCGGTCCACGCCCGACTGCAACTCGCGCCCGGCGCTCTCGACAAACGAGTGGCTGATCTCGCGCCAGTGCTTCAAGTCGGCCTCCATGTCTTTAAGGCCGTGTTCGTCGAGGGCGCGTACCTGCTTTCCGGCGTCTTTGGTCTCGTCTTTCCAGCTCTGAAGTTCGCGGCTCTCGGGAAAGAGCTTGCCGAGCGTCTCCAGGTTGCGGCTGTGGGCCACGAGGTGCTGGCGCACCTGCTGGCGCTGCTGAGCGGTTTCCCGGCCTTCCTGCCGGGTCTCGACGGCGGCCTGCCCCCAGTTCAGCAGCATGCCGATTCCGGCGCTGAGGGTGCGGAAAAAACCTTTGAGCAGGCTCAGGGGGCTGAGCTTGAGAATCAGTTCCAGTCCCAATGTCAGGGTGATGATGGGCAGCAGGGCCGCCGCGTAGGACAGCACTAAGAGCGGGCGCAGGGCGAGCGAGGCGAGTTGCCCCGCCGTGCCGGGCGCGAAGATCTCCTGCAAGACCAGCAGTGAGAGCATCACCACGGCGGCTCCCAGCACCCGGCGGCTGAGGCTGCCCAGATCTTTGTTCAGAAAAATCAGCACGCCGTAACACAGCGGCAAGATGGGCAGGGTGTAGCTGGCCCAGGTGAGCCAGGTCATCAGCAGCGTGTGGGCCTGCGACATGAACCCGGCTCCCTGGGTGGGCAACCCCAGCGTAATCATCAGGAAAATGCCCAGCGCGAACAGCACCAGCCCGAACGCCTCGCCGTCGAAGCGGTTCTGGGCGGTCCTGGCGCTTTTTTTCGCCTTGGTCATAGTGTTCAGTCTAGCGGCTGCGGCGCACTTCTGGCGCTGAGCGGTTTCGGGTCACGTTACAGTTCAGCCGCCGCCAGCGCCGGGAAGCCTCACACTGAAGTATGCCTGAAGCTGCCCATCCCGCTGATCTGCCGCCGAGCGCCGCACCGTGGCTGGCCTTGCCGGAGGTGCTGGAAGTCCAGCTCTGGCAGCACGCCGGGCGGGCCGCGCCGCAGGAATGTGTGGGTGTGCTGGGCGGGCGGCGGGGAGACGGCGGCTGGCACGCCGAGGCGCTTTATCCGCTGAGCAACGTCGCCGCCGCCCCGGAGCGTGAGTATCTGGCCGACCCGGCAGGGCTGCTGCGCGCCCTCAAGGCCATGCGGGCCGAATCTCTCGAACTCGTCGCCATCTATCACAGTCACCCGGTCGGCCCGGCACAGTTCAGCCGCACCGACCGGGCCAGGGCTGCCTACGACGTGCCGTACCTGATCGCCGATCTCAGCTGCGCCGTGCTGGGCGCATACCTGCTGCCGGAAGGCCGGGTCTGCCAGCTCAGGCGGTGACCGGGTGTCCGGATGCTGGGTTTTTAGTGACTGTGCTGTTTAGTGGCTGGCGGCCATCACGCCCAGCACCCGGCGCGCGCCGAGGTAGCGGGTGGCCCAGTAGCGGCTGCCCAGGTCGTCGAGACCCACCCGGCCCGCGAACGAATTGGCGTTGATGAAGGTGTTGCCCTCCACCACGATGCCGACGTGCGTGACCTTGCCGCGCCCTTCGGTGTCGAAGAACACCAGGTCGCCGCTTTGCAGCTGGTCCCGCTCCACTGGTACGCCGACCTGGGCCTGGTCGGCACTCACGCGCGGCAGGCTGAGGCCCAGCGGCGCGAACACCTGCAACACGAAGCCGCTGCAATCGGTACCGCTGCGGCTCTTGCCGCCGTAGGCATACGGCACGCCCAGCAAGCTGCGGGCGTTGGTCAGCCAGTCACTGCCCAGCGCGTCGGCGGGCAGCGTGGTGATGATGCTGGCGGCGGTGGTGGCCTCCACTGGGGGCGTCAGGGCCGTGTCAATCAGGGTGCTGGGGGGCACGTCCGGCGTGGAAGCCAGAGACGGCAGCGGGGCGGCGGGCGCGGTGAGGGCGGGTGTCACGGTGATGCTGGACACGGTGCTCATGGACACGGTGCTCTCCGTGCGGCTGACGCTGGCTGCTGACGCATTGACCGTGCCGGGATTGCCCCGGACGATCAGCACCTGCCCCAGTTTCAGATTCGGGCTGGTGAGGTTATTGAGACTCAGCAGGACGTCCACGCTCAGACCGTTCCTGCGGGCAATCGAAAAAGCAGTGTCGCCCTTGACGACGCTGTACGTCGGGGGCGACACCACCAGCACCTGTCCTGCGCTCAGATCGGGGCTGCTGAGGTTGTTGAGGCTGAGCAGCGCGTCCACGCTGAGGTTGTACTTGCGGGCCAGACTGTAGGCCGTGTCTTTGGGCTGCACCGTGATGCTCAGCCCGCTGGGGCCTGACCTTGCCTGAGCATTGAGACCTGGAGCGCCGCCACCCGGTGTACCGGCAGTCGAAGTGGTGCTGGCCAGGGCCAGGCCGGGGCAGAGCAGGAGCGCACAGAGTAAGGTTCGGAACACGAAGACCTCAGTTGACTGGAGCTGCTCACGGGTGCCTGGTTCGCCATAGGTGGAAGGCCGGGGCAGTTCAGCGCGGGGATGCAGGATAGGTTGAGATCAGATGAACGTGAGGTGAAGCTTTGGCGCAGTGTAACACGGTTCACGCTTGAATGTGAGGCCCCCCTGAAGACACCTTGGGGGTGCTGGGCCGGGCCTGGGGGCGTTCCCCGGTTCGGGTTTGGTGGCCGCTCATGTTTCCAATCTGGCGGGGGCGCACGGTGACAGCATGTTTGCCGCCGCTCAGGCGTGGCGTGTCAAGACCTTCCGGGCACTGCGCCACCCCGATTACCGCCGCTACTGGTTCTCGCAACTGCTCAGTCTGGTCGGCTCATGGATGCAGAGCACGGCCCAGTCGTACCTGGTCCTCGAACTCACCAACAACAACTCGGCAGCACTCGGCTGGGTCACGGTGGCGCAGTTCACGCCGAGCCTGCTGCTGTCGCTCTTTGCCGGGGCCGTCGTGGACCGCACCTCGCGCCGCCGGGTGCTGATGGCGACCCAGCTCACCCTGCTGACCACCGCCCTGATTCTGGCCATCACCACCCATCTGGGGCTGGTCACGTTGCCGCTGGTGCTGGTGTTGGCAGGCGTCAGCGGCGTCGCCAACGCTTTTGACATGCCTGCCCGTCAGAGTATGGTGGTGGACTTCGTGCCGAGGGGGGACGTGCCCAACGCCGTGGCGCTCAACAGCTTGTCGTTCAACGTCTCGCGCACGCTGGGGCAAGCGGTGTTCGGCGGGGTGGCGGCGCTGGGGGTGGCGCTGTTTGCCGGGCGTGGGGCGGCCAGCAACTCTATCGAGGGGCTGGCCTTTCCCTTCTATCTCAATGTGGTCTCTTTTGGGCTGGTGATCTATGTGCTGGCGACGCTGCCGTTTCCCAAGCGTGAGGTGGGCGGGCGGCGGGCCGTCGTGGACGACATCAAAGAGGGACTGCGCTACGTGCGCGGTACGCCCTCCATCGCCGTGACGATGCTGCTGGTGGCGCTGCTGAGTCTCACCGCCATCAATTTCAACGTGATCATTCCCTATTTCGCCCGCGCCGTCTACAACCTCAAGGAGGGCGGTTTCGGGGCCATGAACGCGGCCTTCGGAGCGGGGGCAATGGTGGGGGCGCTGTGGCAGGCCTCACAGCGCGATCCGGCCAAGAACCTGCGGTCTGGCGCAGTTATTCTGATCGTCAGCCTGGTGATGTTCGCGTTGACCCCCTCGGCTGTGCTGGCGTCGCTGGTGCTGGCCTGCTGCGGCTTCGGGATGCTGACCTTTCTGATCAGTGCCAACAGCACCGTGCAGCTCACCGTACCGGACGCCCTGCGGGGCCGGGTCATGAGCCTCTACTCGCTGGTGCTGGCCGGAATGGGGCCGCCGGGAGCGTTGCTGGTGAGTTACCTGATCGGCACCACTGGACCGCTGGGACCGCGTGCGGGGCTGGGCGTGGTGGCGGCGCTGTCGGTGGTGGCGGTGGCGGCGGTGTGGCGGCGGCTGCCCAATGGGATCACCCGCTACGAGACGCCCCTGCAAATTGCCCAGGCGGTGCAGGCCGGCACCCTGGAAGCCGGGAAAAAGCCTGGGCAAGCGCCAGTGATGGGGGAGGGTAAGGGAACAGATTGAATCGGGACGTATTGATCAAGGCGGAGCTGGCCCGTCTTGCCCCCTGGCCCCCAAAGGACTAGACTCAGCGGCATGTTGACCGCCCACCGAGCCGGAGACGCCCACACAGGCGTGCTTCTTCTTCGCTGGGGGCGGTGAGCGCAAGCCTTCGCGTTCACCTGACGGCCCCCGAATCCTGCGCGGTTCGGGGGCTTTGTTGCGGTGTAGGGCGCTGAGCAGGAGGGAGGAAAGCCTATGGGAATGACGATTGCCGAGAAAATCCTGGCGGCCCACAGCGGCCACGACACGCTGAAACCGGGTCATCTGATCGAGTGCAAGACCGACTGGGTGCTGTGCCACGAGATCACCACCCCCGCTGCCCTGCGGATGCTCGAAGAGCGCGGCATGGACCGGGTCTTCAACCCCGATCAGATCGTGGCGGTGCCGGACCACAGCGTGCCCGCCATGAACATCAAGGCCGCCCAGATGTACCAGAAGCTCAAGAGCTGGGTCAAGGAAAAGGGCATCAAGCACTTCTATGACGTGGGGCGCGGCGGCATCGCCCACGTGGTGCTGGAGAATACCGGCCTGATGAAGCCCGGTCAAACGCTGGTGTCGGGCGACTCACACACCTGCAACGCCGGGGCGCTGGGCACCTTTGCCACCGGAGTCGGCAGCACCGACCTGGCCGGGGCCATCTACGCGGGCATGGTCTGGTTCAAGGTGCCGGAAACCATGCTCATTAAAGTGACCGGCCAGACCCAGCCAGGCGTGACCCCCAAAGACATCGTGCTGGAAGTCATCAAGCGCATCGGGGCCGATGGAGCCAATTATCTGGTCATGGAGTGGGTGGGCGACTACATCGACAACCTCGACATGGAGGGCCGCTTTACGCTGGCGAACATGGCCATCGAGGCGGGCGGCAAGACTGGCATCGTGGCGGTGGACGACACGACCCGCGCCTACATGGCCGAGCGCGGCGTCACGCCCGATCAGTACACCGAGTACCAGTCCGACGCCGACGCCGTCTACAAGGTCGTCGTCGAGGTGGACGCTTCCCAGGTCGAGCCGACGGTGGCCTACCCGCACATCCCCAGCAACGGCAGGGTGGCGGGCAGCGACCATATCCCCGTGACGCACGCCTACGTCGGCAGTTGCACCAACGGGCGCATCAGCGATCTGCGCGACGTGGCCCGCATCCTGAAGGGCAATAAGGTTGCAGACGGCGTGCAGATGATCGTGGTTCCGGCCACCCAGCTCATTTGGAAGCAGGCGGCGCAGGAAGGCCTGCTCGAAATCTTCGTGGACGCGGGGGCGAGCGTGAGTTACCCCTCGTGCGGCGCTTGCCTGGGCATGCACTCCGGCGTGCTGGGGCCGAACGATGTCTGCATCTCGAGCACCAACCGCAACTTCGTGGGCCGCATGGGCGATCCCTCGGCGGCGATTTACCTGGCCTCGCCCGCGACGGTGGCGGCCAGCGCGGTGGCGGGCTTCATCAGTGATCCGCGCGCCTACAACCACACCTTGCCGGAAGTGGGCGGGGCGGCGGACTGATGGGAGACGCCAAACGCCGCAAACAGCTCGGCCTGATGCCCACTGTTTATCCGTTTGAAGTGGAGATGGACCGGGACGGCACCCTCACCGAAGTCGTGATGCCCGAAGGCGAGGCGCAGCGCCAGCAGATCGCCACCACCCTGCGCCAGCTGCCCAGCGGCGCGCAGTGGGACCAGTTCTACCGCACCGATTACGTCTCGGCGGGGCTGCCGGAGGAGCGCCTGATCACCCGCGAGGACGTGGAGAAGATTGCCGTGCCGCCGCGCCGACGCCTTGTGGGCGAGCTGGCGACCTGGCCTGCGGGCAACCACCGCACCGAACCCGGCGAGCTGAAGGTCGCGGACGCCGAGCACGCCTGGCTGAGGCTGCGCAGCCAGCAGCACGCCTTCGAGAATCAGCCCTGGCAGCAGTTCCCGGAGCTGGAAAATACCGAGGAGTGGCTCGGTTACCTCTTCCAGCACCCGGCCTTGCAGCTTGAGGGCGAGGTTGCTGGCCGCTACAGCGCTGAGCAGTCGGCGGACGGCCAGCTCAGCTGGACCCCTGAGCCGCCCCAGGAGCAGCGCGCCGCCCTGGACGATCTGGCCCGCCGCTGGCACGGCGAGACGCCGGACGACTGGGCCGCCATTCACGCCGAGCGGCTGGGCGAGGAAGATTCGGCCTCGGTCAGCGCGCCTCAATCCCTCCGGTCCGCTTTCGAGTTGCGGCGTCCCTCGCCGCTGCGCTCGTTTCTGGCTGCGCCCTTCGACCTGATCGGCTCTCTGGAAGTCTTCCCCGACGCTGCTGGGCAGGCGTACTCGCTGGACGGTCAGACCTGGCAGGACTACCCGGTCAGTGAACCGGACGACGGTGAGGACTTCGGCGACTTCACCGACGTGGAAACCTTCAGCGCCACCGTCTGGGAAGGCGGGCGCATGGAGTGGCCCGTGGAGTCCCTGGATGCGGACGCTGCCCAGCGCCTCACGGCTGACCTGCTGGCCTACACCGGAGCGGACGACCCGGCGGCCTGGACCAGCTACACCGGGGGTGTGCTGAAATCCTTCTACGAGTTGGAAGAAGACGGCCCCCTGCCGCACGTTCAGGCCATCAAGATCAGCGTGCCGAACGATCTTTACGAGGATGAAGAGGGCAGCGATTCGTTCGAGGCCCAGGTCATTGAGGACGAGATCAGCTTTGACGGCGAACTCTGGCATGACCTCTACGAAGACCTGCCCGACGAACTGTCGGACGCCGCGCTACAGGAGCAGGAATAATGCCCAGAGTCCATGTGTTTGCCCGTGACCACATCAACACCGACGAGATCATCCCGGCCCGCTACCTGACCACCGATATCGAATCCGAACTCGCCAAATTTGCGATGGAAGATTACGACAAGGATTTCGTCAACCGCGTCAAACCCGGCGACATCATGGTGACGGGGGCCGATTTCGGCTGCGGCTCCTCGCGTGAGCACGCGGTGTGGTGCCTGCGCGGGGCAGGGGTCAGCGCCATTCTCGCGCCCAACTTCGCCCGGATTTTTTACCGCAACGCCATCAACAACGGCTTTATGGCCCTGGAATCCGCAGACGTGGTGGCGGCCTTCGAGGACGGCGACGAGGCTGAACTCGACATGGAAGCGGGCACGATCACCAACCAGCGCACCGGCCAGAGCGTGACCTTTCAGCCGGTGCCGCAGTTCGCGCTGGACGTGAAGGCGGCGGGCGGCTGGCTGGAATACATGCGTGACCACTCGAAGGCCGATCTGGAGGGCGAGACGCTGAATGCCCAGAGCACCCAGGCCGGGCACGGCCACCCCGGCCATGACAGTGACGAGAATCTGGCACCTGGAACGCAGCGTGCCTAGAGTCGTCGTGCTGCCCGGCGACGGCATCGGCCCGGAAGTCTGCGCGAGCGCCGCAGAGGTGCTGCAAAAAGTCGCGCCGGACGTGGAGCTCGACTACCAGCTTCTCGGTGGCGGGGCCTACGACCAGACCGGCTCGCCGTTTCCCGACGCCACCAGAGAAGCGGTCATGAACTGTGACGCGGTGCTGCTCGGCACAGTGGGCGGGGCGCAGAACTCGCCCTGGAACGCGCTGCCGCGCCCGCTGCGGCCCGAATCTGGTCTGCTGCAACTTCGTAAGGCGCTGGGCGTGTATGCCAACCTGCGGCCGGTCAAGGTGATGCCGGGGCTGGAGAGCTTATCGCCGCTGCGCGAGGACCTGGCCCGCCAGGTCGATGTGCTGATCGTGCGCGAACTGCTCGGCGGCGCGTACTTCGACCCCCGCCGCGCCATTGAGGGCGACAGCGCCTACAACACCATCGGCTACAGCAAGTCGGAGGTGGACCGGGTGGCGCGGGTGGCCTTCGACGCCGCCAGAACGCGCAAGAAAGAAGTCACCAGCGTGGACAAGGCCAACGTGCTGGAAGTCTCGGAGCTGTGGCGCGGCGTCGTGCAGAATCTGCGCGACACCGAGTACCCGGACATCAAACTGGAACACGAGTACGTGGACTCGGTGGCGATGCTGCTGGTCAAGACGCCGGGCCGCTACGACGTGATCGTCACCGAGAACCTGTTTGGCGACATCCTCTCCGACCTTGCCGCCGTGATTCCCGGCTCGCTGGGCGTGATGCCCTCGGCCAGCCTGGGCGACGGTCCCGGCCTCTACGAGCCGATTCACGGCAGCGCCCCTGACATCGCCGGGAAGGGCATCGCCAACCCCACTGGCACCATTCTCAGCGTGGCCATGCTGCTGCGCCACTCGCTGAACCGCGACGCCGAGGCCCGGCGCATCGAGGCCGCCGTGCAGGCTGCCCTGGAAGAAGTCCGCACGCCGGATCTGGGCGGCAAAGGGACGACGCAGGAGCTGGGCGCAGCGGTGCTGAAGGCCCTGGGCCGCGCCGACCTGGGCTGAAGCGGCAGGATGAACGACAGGCCGTCCCGTGAGCTGGGCGGCCTGTCTCGTTGTTGTCCTCGTTCAGAGTAGGCGGTCGGCCTGACGGCAGGCCAGTCGGGCCTGCTCCTCGGCGGCCCGTGTGTTCGCTTTCAGATAGTGCAGCAGCAGAGACACGAGATAAACCGGCAAGGCAAAGAAGACGATCAACATCAGAAGCTCAGTCGATCCCAAATTTGGCATGACTCAGGTTCTCAAGTATCGTCTCTGAAGGCTGTTCAACTTGATGGGTTTAGCGGCGCTGCTTGCCCTTCGACTTCCCCGAAGCCAATTTTTTGGCTGCCTGAGGCTGCTTCGTCGGCTCCGGTCATCGCGGCTGTGGCGGCGGAGCGATCTTTACAAACAGCCGCACCAGCTCCACGAACACCACCAGCACCAGCGCGATTAGGCCCACCACGATCAGAGTCCCCATGCGCTCAGCCCACGGCACTGGACGCTACGACGCCGGGATAACCTACGACCTGACTGGCAGGGTGTCCAGGACCGGTGGAGCCTGCATATCTTCGTCCAGCGCGGCGTCACTAGGCAGGCTGACCACCCTGTTGCGCCCCGCCTTCTTGGCTGCATACAGTGCGCGGTCAGCGCGGGTCGTACAGCTCTGAAGGTCGTCTCCGGCGGCGCAGCAGGTCAGGCCGAAGCTGGCGGTCACGCCCTGTCCGTGGCTGAAAATCTGCTCCTCCAGCTTGCGGCGCAGCTGTTCGGCCAGCTGCTCTACCAGTTCAGGCGAAAGCCCCGGCAGGGTGATCAGGAATTCTTCTCCGCCCCAGCGCCCCACTGTCCCTTCGTCTTTCAGGTGGGTTCTCAGCAGCTCCGAAAGTCGGATCAACACCTCGTCACCGACATTGTGGCCGAACGCGTCGTTGATGCGTTTGAAATGATCGATGTCGAGCAGGATCAGGCAGCCGCCCACGCCGGTGCGGGCCTCGGAGATCAGCCATTCGATCTCGGAGTAGAGGGCGCGGCGGTTGGGCAACCCGGTCAGCATGTCGGTGTTGGCGAGTTGCTCCATCGACAGGCGTTCACCGCGTTCGGCAGCGAAACGTTCCCTGTACCAGGCCAGCACCGAGAGCAGCACCAGCACCACTCCGCAGCTCAGTTGCACCCGGAGCAGGTTGGCAAACGAGCTGAAGGCTTGCCCTTTCCAGAGCAGGGCGGCCCAGGGTGCGAGCACGCCCAACAGGTACATTCCAGCCGAGAACAGCAGGGCCTGCCGGTTCTCGAAGATCAGGAAGGCCAGAATTGCCAGGGTCGTCAGCAGCCAGTAGGCCGAGCTGGCGAGCCAGACGACTTGGGCCGAGTCGTTGGTAAGGGTCAACAGCAACTGAAACAGCGTGATCAGTGCGTTCACTGCGAAGACGACCCGCTCGGCCACCACCAGGGGCTTACCCCGCAGTAGCCACCAGGTGGCCCAGATACACAGCGGGAGCTGCGCCAAGACCATGCCCACCTGCACGTAATCGGGCGACGGACTTCTGAGCTGGGTAGACAGCACGATCACGATGACGCCCACGCCCAGTGCGATCGCCCACAGATACACCCGCCGTCTCAAATCGGTAGAGGTCGGCGCAAGGCGCGAACGACGGGCCTGAACGGTCAACTCTGAAGGTCGGCGCTGCTCAGGAGTGGGCATCTCTCTGTACACATTACGCCTGAACCTGCCGATTGGTCGCTGAAGAACTTCAAACTCCAGACCGACTCGACCGGATTCTCTGTCGTCGACTGTCCGGCCAGCACATCTAGACCTTTGCCTGCCGACCCTTGACCCCCGAGCCACCTCACGCGTAAGCTGGAATCATGTACGCAAACGCGGCTGCCCTCGTGGTAGTAATTCTTGGCTCCGGGGGTTCACGGCGCTAAGTTCCGCGTGACGTTGTAACCCCCCGCCCCACACCCAGGGCGGGGGTTTTTTTGCACAGGGGCGACGAGAGAGGAGATGAGGCGCATGACCCAGCCAGAGCCGGACCAGCAAGGCCAGCCGCAACCAACGATGCAGGATATGACTGGCGCGAAGGCGCTGTGGGCGACTTTGGCCGCGCACGGCATCAACACGGTGTTCGGCTACCCCGGCGGGGCGATCATGCCGGTGTACGACGCGCTGACCTATTACCCAGAGGTGCGCCATATCCTGGCCCGTCACGAGCAGGGAGCCATTCACGCAGCGGAGGGCTGGGCCAAGGCGACGGGCCAGATCGGCGTGTGTATCGCCACCTCCGGCCCCGGCGCGACGAATCTGGTGACGGGCCTGGCCGACGCCATGATGGACAATGTGCCGCTGCTGGCGATCACCGGCAACGTGGCCCGCCACCTGATGGGCACCGACGCTTTTCAGGAAGCCGACATCACCGGTATCACCCTGCCGATCACCAAGCACAACTATGTGGTGACCGACCCCGACGAGCTGCCGACCATTATCGCCGAGGCCATCCGTATCGCCCGCTCGGGGCGGCCCGGCCCGGTGCTGGTGGACATTCCCAAGGACGTGCAATTGGCAGCCTTTCACGGCGAGCTGGTGCGTCCGCAGGCGACCCCCGAGATGCCCGCTCCTCGCCCCGAGGCCATCGCGGCGGCGCTCGAACTGCTCAAGAGTGCCCAGAAGCCGGTGCTGATGGTGGGGGGCGGCTCGCAGGGCGCGTCCAGGGAGATCACCGAGTTTGCCCGCGCCTGGCAGATTCCGACCATCACCACCCTGATGGGCCTGGGCGCGTTTCCGGCCTCTGATCCTTTGTGGCTGGGCATGCCGGGCATGCACGGCAGTGTGGCGGCCAACCACGCCATCAGCCAGGCCGACGTGCTGATCGGCTTCGGGCTGCGTTTCGATGACCGGGTGACGGGCCGGGTCAAGGACTTCGCGCCGCAGGCCCAGATTATTCACGTGGACCTCGACGCCGCCGAGATCGGCAAGATCGTGCGCGCCCACCTGCCGGTCAAGGCCGATGCGGCGCAGGCGGCCGTGGCGCTCACCGAAGGTGCGGTGCCGTTCGAGCGGCCCGAATGGACGGCCCAGATTGCCGAGTGGAAGACGCGCGGCGAACACCCGACCACCTGGGGCGCGGCCCAGGCGGTGCGGCAGGTCGTGGCCCGGCTGCGCCCCGACGATATCCTGACCACCGACGTGGGCCAACACCAGATGCTGGCCGCGCAACTGGCCCGCTTCGAGAAGCCGCGAAGATGGCTGACTTCCGGCGGCCTGGGGACGATGGGCTTCGGCTTTCCGGCGGGGCTGGGCGCGGCGATGGCCGAACCCGGCGTCGTCAGCATGGTGATCGCCGGAGACGGCGGCTTCCAGATGACCGCCCAGGAACTCGCCACCCTGACCAAGTACGACATCCGCAACGTCAAGATCTGCATCATCAACAACTCGTACCTGGGCATGGTGCGCCAGTGGCAGGAGCTGTTTCACGAGAAGCGCTACTCGGAAGTCTACCTGGGCGACTCCAACCCCGACTTTCTGAAACTGGCCGACGCCTACAACATCAGAGGCTGGCGGGCCGACAACAGTGCCGACCTGGAAACCCAGATTGACGCCTGGCTCTCGCATGACGGCTCCGGCCTGCTGGAAGTGGTGGTGCCCAACGAGCACGGCGTCTTCCCGATGGTTCCGGCGGGCGCAGCACTCTACGAGATGATCGAGAACGAACCCGTCAAGGTGCCGGACCTGGGAGACAAAATGAACGTGATGGCCGACGCCCCGCAGGAGGCCAGCAAATGACTGCCCCCAAGATGGCTCCGCTGGTGACGACCCCGACGCCGCCGGTGCCTGACCACCTGGTGTCGGCGCTGGTGCGCGACGAGCCGCGTGTGCTGACCCGTATCACTTCCCTGTTTGGGCGGCGCGGGTACAACATCAAGAGCCTCAGCGTGGGCACCACCGAGATGCCCGGTGTCTCGCGCATGACCTTTGTCGTCAGCGGCGATAGGGGCGTGGTCGAGCAGGCCATGAAGCAGCTCGACAAGCTCCACGACGTCGTCAAGATTATCGACCACTCGCTGGAGAAGTACGTGGACCGCGAGCTGGTGCTGGTGAAGGTGCGGGTAGAGAATGCCGAGCGCCGCATCGAGATTCGCCAGATGGCCGAGGACTTCCGCGCCCGCATCGTGGACGTGGGCCGCCACGCCCTGACCTTTGAAGTCACGGGCGACGAGGGCAAGATCACCGCCTTCATCGAGCAGATGCGCTCCTTCGGAATTCTGGAAACCATGCGGACCGGGCGCATTGCCCTGACGCGCGGCAGCAACGCCGACATCGCCAGCCATGTGTACCACGACGGTCAGACCGAGACGCTGGAGCCGATTTTGCAAAGTGCGCCGCGTGAGGGCAAGGCGCGGGAAGTCAACAACCTGTTCTGAGGAGTGACGGACGGCGGGCTAGAAAAGCAAGGGTGGGCACGAACGTCAAAGCTCTATAGTCGTTGCTGTTGCTTTTGGCTTGCATTCCATCCCCTTCTGCCCCAGCCTGGCGGCACGAGAACCCCCATCCAAGGAGACCCACATGGCCGCAAAAATGTACTACGACAAAGACGTTTCACTGACGCCCATCGAAGACAAGCTGATCGCCATCATCGGCTACGGCTCACAGGCCCACGCCCACGCCCAGAACCTGCGTGACAGCGGCCTGAACGTGGTCGTCGGTCTGCGGGGCGGCAGCAGCAGCAAGGCCAAAGCCGAGCAAGCAGGCCTGCGTGTGGCGACCATCGAGGATGCGGTGAAGGAAGCCGACGTGGTCATGCTCCTCATTCCCGACGAGAACCAGCCCAAGACCTACGCCGAGAGCATCGAGCCGCATCTCACGGCGGGCAAGGCGCTGGCCTTCGGGCACGGCTTCAACATCCACTTTGGGCGCATCAAGCCGCCCACTGACGTGGACGTGTTCCTGGTGGCTCCCAAAGGCCCCGGTCACATGTTGCGCCGGGTCTACGCCGACGGTGCGGGCATGCCCAGCATCTTCGCCGTCGAGCAGGATGCCAGCGGCCACGCCAAGGAGATCGCGCTGGCCTACGCGCGCGGTATCGGCGGCACCCGTGCGGGCGTCCTGGAAACCACCTTCAAGGAAGAGACCGAAACGGACCTCTTCGGCGAGCAGAGCGTGCTGTGCGGCGGCGTCACCCACCTGATCCAGGCGGGCTTCGAAACATTGGTGGAAGCCGGATACCAGCCGGAAATCGCCTACTTCGAGACGCTGCACGAAGTCAAGCTAATTGTGGACCTGATCTACGAGAAGGGCTTCGAGGGCATGCGCCACAGCATTTCCAACACCGCCGAGTACGGCGACTACGTGACCGGGCCGCGCATCATCACGGGCGAGACCAAGGCCACCATGAAAGAGGTGCTGGGCGACATCCAGAGCGGCAAGTTCGCCCAGAGCTTCATCAAGGACGCCGAGTCGGGTTTTCCGTACATGAATGAGCAGCGCGGCAAGATGCGCGACCATCAGCTGGAAGTCGTCGGCAAGGAACTGCGTGACATGATGCCGTTCATCACGAAAAAAGAGCTGGAAGTCTAAGCGCTTCCAACGTCAAGCGGCCCGTTCTCCCGGTGTGGAGGCGGGCCGCTTGACGTTGCCTGGGGTCAGCTCCGGCGGCGTTAAACTACTGACCGATGACCGACGATGCCCAGAAGTTGCCGCTCCTGAGTGCCGCCGTTGTGCTGCTCTGGTCGGGCGCAAATGAGGTCAAGAAGGGCCGTTCGTATGTGCGTCATCTGGATCAGCTCACCGCTGAGCCGCTGGACGTGGGCTGGCAACTCGGCGGCCACGCTTACGGCACCGACGACTACCGGACGAGCGCGACGCTGGAGAAAAACAGGGTCGCCCGAGCGCGCTGTTCCTGTCCGGTAGGCGGCAGGGGCGGTTGCAAGCACGTGGCGGCGCTGCTCACCCGCTTCAGCGAGTCGCCTGGAGACTTTCAGCGCCTCTCGCCGCTCTCCGAGATGCTGGCCCCGCTTAGCGCCGAAGCCCTGCGCGGCCTGGTGGAGCAGCTTCTGGTCGCTGCGCCCGATTTACGCGTTCTGGCTGAGCGGCTCGCTTCGGGCCGAGCGCCGCAGGGAAGTCAGAGTGTGTCCATCACTTCGCTGTTTTTCCAGCTGGAGCGCCGCCAGCCTCAGAACCACTGGGATGACGACGAGGGGCTGGATACCACCGCCCTGGACGGCGTGATGGACGAGGCGGACGTATTGTGGGAAACGCAGCCGGAGCAGGCGCTGGCGATCTATCTGGAGATGCTCGAGCAGATCGAGCAGGCCACGACAGGTTGGGCCGAGGCCTACGGCGACCCCTTCGAGGAACTGTTTCAGAGCGCGGTGGACGGCGTGCTGAGTCTGGTGGGCGAGGCCAGGCTGGCTGAACCCGTTCGCAGTCAGGCTGTCGCGGCCATCTTCAATATCAAAAACCTGCTGGGGCTGGTGGGCAGTGATGAACTGGCTGACTTTGCCGCCGAACTCAGCCAGACCGAACACGCCGGGTTGCTGCGGCACTTGCAACAGGCCCATGACCGCAGCAGGTTCCAGTATGAGCGGGAACAGCTGGCCCAGACGCTGCTCAAGTTGATTCCGAAAGCCTGCCAGACGCCCGCCCAGCGCGAGGCCTTGCTGCTCAGCAACGGTGATGATGTCCAGGTGGCTGAGTATTTTCTGACAGACGATCCACAGACGGGTCAGCCGGACCTGGCCCAGCGCCGCAAACTGCTCAATTACTTCACCCAGACCAGCCCGCTGTCTCCGCTGGAGCCGCTGTTCGGATTGTTTGAACACCACGCTGCCGAAAGCGTTCTGGAGCAGATTCTGGCGGTGCGCCTTGGCCAGCCGCATGCGTTTCGCCACTTTAGCCCCGAGCATCACTGGTTGCTGAGCCGCTACGCCGCCACCCAGCGCCGCGAGCAGGCGTTTGAACTGGCCTGGAAGGGTTTACTCGCGACGGCCAGTCCTGAATGGGAGCGCCTCGCGCAGTCGGTCAGTCTGGACTGGGCCAGAGACTGGAAAAAGGCTCTGGCCGCCTTCGAGCAGCGCCCTGGCCTGAACGGATTGGGGAATGCCCAACTGCTGGCCTTGCTGCTGGAGGGCGACCACGACCTGAGCGAGGTTGAAGCCTATGACAGGCGGCACCAGGGCCGTTACGCCAGTGCCTACATCATCAGCGGGATGCTGGGCAGGTCCGTCGTCAGCATGCGCGAACAGTTGGCGCAGCAGCTGGGCGAAGTGCCGGACCACCATGCCAGGGCCGCCGATATCTACCTGGACCTGGCTGCCCAACTGACCAGCCAGCGTGGGCGCGAGCAGTACAGAGCGGCGGCGCAGCACCTGCGTCGTCTGGCAGCCCTGATCGGCAAGGAAGCGGCCAGAGAGAAGATAGCGGCCTTTGCTGGGGCCAACAAGAATCTGCGGGCGCTGCAAGAGGAGCTGCACAAAGCCAGGCTGCTGTGACCCGGCCTCCAGCAGAACCTCCCGATTTGCTCCACACCCCCTACTGGCCGCTGCCCGAGCACCGCGCCTTGACGTAAACTGAAGCCAGAATGACTTTCTCCTCCTCCGAACGTCCCTTGCCTCTGATCGTCAGCGCGGGCGAGGCCCTCACCGACCTCGTGACCGCTGGCGGCAACCAGTGGACCGCCCACCCCGGTGGCGCGGCCTGGAACGTGGCCCGCGCCTGCGCCCGCCTGGGCCTGCCGAGCGCCTTTGCGGGCGCGGTGGGTCAGGACAACTTCGGTGACGATCTGGTGCGGGCCTCGGTGGAGGCGGGCCTCGATCCGCGCTTCTTGCAACGCTTCCCGGCCCCCACCCTTCTGGCGGTGGTGTACTCGGCCAACCCGCCCGCCTACCGCTTTCTGGGCGAGAACAGCGCCGACCTGCTGTTCGACCCCGGTCACCTGCCGAGCGGCTGGCTCAGCGCGGCCCGCTGGCTCCACATGGGCGGCATCAGTCTGGTGCGCTGGCCGCTGGCCGACACCCTGCTGGGGCTGATCGAGAACGCCCGTGCAGCGGGCACCAAGATCAGCTTCGACCCCAACGCCCGCATCGTCCACCGCAACCCCGCCTATTTGCCTGTGTTCGAGGCGGTGGTCAAGCGCTCGGATCTGATCAAATTCAGCGACGAGGACCTGGCCTTCTTCTTCGCTGGACAGTCCGAGGACGACGCGCTGCGCCACCTGCGCGGCCTCAATCCGCACGCGCCAATCATCGTGACGCGTGGAGCGCTGGGCGCGAGCCTGTACCATTCGGCGGGCCGGGTCGATTTGCCCACGGTGCCGGTCACGGTGGCCGACACGGTGGGGGCGGGCGACGCCCTGTGTGCCGGGCTGCTGGTCAGTGCCACCCAGCGCCCCCAGGCCCTCTGGACCGAGCACCTCCAGATGGGCCTTAGGGCAGCGGCGGTGGCCTGCGCGCATCCTGGAGCCTACGCCCCGACGCCCGAGGATATCGCGGCACTGGGCTGAGAGTACTGAGTTGAGCGTACTGGGCTGAAGGCGCGGCCCCAAAAAACCCCCGAGCCTTTCGGCTGGGGGGCTGCACTCCCGGTTAAGGGTGATCGTTCGCTGGGGGCGTTACTTCAGTTCGACTTTCGCGCCAGCGGCTTCGAGCTGGGCCTTGAGCTTCTCGGCCTCGTCCTTGTTGATGCCTTCCTTGAGCGCGCCGCCCTTCTCGCTGAGGTCCTTGGCTTCCTTGAGGCCCAGGCCAGTGATGGCGCGGATTTCCTTAATCACGTTGATCTTGGAAGCTCCGGCGTCGATCAGCACCACGTCGAACTCGGTCTTCTCTTCGGCCACAGGTCCAGCGGCGGCGGGGCCAGCCACGGCGACGGCGGCGGTCACGTTGAACTTCTCCTTGATGGCGTCGATCAGGTCGGCCAGTTCGAGGAGGGTGATGTTGGACAGATCGTCGAGAAACTGCTCTTTGTTAAACGCCATGATGAAGCTCCTTTGGTGTACTTTGCTTTGAGTTGAGAGAGAAAGAGTGAGCCGGAAGACTCAGGCTGCCGCTTCTTCGAGCTGGGTCTTGTAGGCTTCGAGGATACCCACGAAGTTGCTCTGGTGAGCGCCCAGCACGCCGACGAGTTCGGAGTAGAGCTGGTCTTTGGTGCCCAGGCTGGCCAGGCGCGACACGGTGGCGAGGTCAACGCGCTTGCCTTCCAGGAAGCCCGCCTTCATGGCCGGGATGCCCTTGTCGTTGGCCTTGGCCGCCTCGCTGAGCATCTTGGCGACGCCAGCAGGATCGTCCTGGGCCACCACGATGGCGCTCGGCCCCTTGAGGGCGTCGCTGAAATCGGTCTCGCCCAGCGCCAGGTTGATCAGGGTGTTCTTGGCCACAATAATGCGCCCACCCTTCTCGACGACCTGCTTACGCAGCGCGCCCAGCTGCCCGGCGTTCAGGCCCTGGTAATCGACAACGAAAAAGGTTTCGATGCCTTCCAGGGACGCCTTCAGCGTGGCCAGAATGTCTTGGTTGCGTTGGTTCGGCATACTTGCGAACCTCCTTCTTGAAACGAAAAACGCTTTGAAGTGAAACTTGAAGCGTCGAGTCCGGTGCGCGTGAGGCGCGTTCCGAACAGCTCGGCGGGTGGAGTTTAAACCTTATGGGGTTGTCAACCTTGGCAAAGGTACCCGCTGTCTACGGTGCCGCGAACGAAGGTGCCTGAATGCACCGGGGTGCTGAGATTAGGACGGGGAAGACGGAGTGAAGCGCTGGCCTTCCCCGGAAGAAAGCTGAATCTGGATGACTGTGTCTGTATTACTGCGTCTGGCCACTCAGCGTCAGGGGAATGCTCGGCCCCATGGTGCTGGTGAGGTAGGCAGTGCGCAGGTAGACGCCCTTGGCACTGGCGGGCTTGGCTCCCTCGAGGGCGCTCAGCAGGGCCTGATAGTTCTCGCTGAGGTTGCCGTTCTCGAAGCTCGCCTTGCCGATGGGGGCGTGCACCACACCGGTCTTGTCATTGCGGAACTCAATGCGCCCGGCCTTGAGGCTTTTCACCATGCCGACCACGTCGGGACCGACGGTGCCGCTCTTGGGGTTGGGCAGCAGGCCACGCGGCCCCAGCAGGCGGGCCAGCTTCTGACCGACCTGGGCCATCATGTCGGGGGTGGCGACCACAGCGTCGAAGTCCATGAAGCCGCCCAAGATACGCTCGATCAGGTCCTCGCTGCCCACCACATCGGCTCCGGCAGCTTCGGCAGCAGCCACGTTCTCGCCCTTGGCGATCACAGCCACGCGCACGCTGCGGCCCGTGCCGTGCGGTAGTGCCACCGTGCCGCGCACGTTCTGGTCACTCTTGCGAGGGTCGATGCCGAGGCGAAAGTGAACTTCCACCGTCTCGTCGAACTTGGCCGTGGCCAGTTCCTTGACCAGCGCGGCGGCCTCGTCCATGCTGTAGAGCTTGTTGCGGTCCACTTTGCTGATGAGCGCGTTGTAGCGCTTGCCGTGCTTAGGCATTGGGGCCTCCCTCGATGGTGACGCCCATGCTGCGCGCGGTGCCCGCGACGGTGTTGGCGGCGGCTTCCACGCTGCCCGCGTTGAGGTCGGGCATCTTGGTCTTGGCGATTTCCAGAACCTGATCCCAGTTGAGCTTGCCGACCTTGGTCTTGTTGGGCGTGGGGCTGCCTTTTTGCAGACCGGCGGCCTTGCGGATCAGGTAGCTCATCGGCGGGGTCTTGGTGATGAAGGTGAAGCTGCGGTCGGCGAAAATAGTGATCTCCACCGGGATGATGGCGTCACCCTTGTCGGCGGTCAGTGCGTTGAATTCCTTGGTGAACTGCATGATGTTCGCGCCGTACTGACCCAGCGCGGGGCCGACAGGGGGGGCCGGGGTGGCCTTGCCTGCCGGAAGCTGCAACTTCACGATGCCGGTAACTTTCTTCATGTTCTCTCCTTAGCTCCCCCGCACGGACCTGTCACTCATTGAGAAGCGGCCTGGGCGTGGTTGGGGTGCTGGCGCTAAGCGGCTCACCGTGCGAAAAACGCGGCAGCAACTTTTTAATTTTACTTACTGATCTGCGAGAAGTCCAGCTCGACTGGCGTTTCGCGCCCGAAGATGCTGACCAGCACTTTGACCTTGGCCTGGCTCAAATTGACCTCGCTGACCACGCCGCTGAAATCGGCGAACGGACCTGCCGTGACGCGCACCATGTCGCCTGCCTTGAAATCGGCCTTGACGCGCGGCGCGGCGGCCACCTCGGCTTGCTGGGTCACGCCCACCGAGACCAGCAGGCGCTCCACCTCGCCCTGCGAGAGCGGCACCGGGTACGTGGTGGTGCCGACGAAACCGGTCACGCCGGGGGTGTTGCGCACCGTTTCCCAGCTCTCGCCGAGTTCGCCGGGCGCGTCGTCGTCCTCGATATCCATCTGCACGAACACGTAGCCGGGAAACAGTAGGCGCTCGACGGTTTCTTTCTTGCCGCCGTCACGCAGTTCCACAGCCTTCTCGCTGGGCTGCAACACCTGGAAGATCTTGGTGCCCTGCATGCCGAGCTTGCGGGCGCGGTCCATCAGGGTCTTCTCGACCCGTTCTTCCTGGCCAATGTAGGTGTGAACGGCGTACCACTCGATACTCACGGCAACACCAGTCGCATCAGAGCGCCGAAGACCTTATCGAGAACGAAGATGATCAGGACCAGGCCGACCAAAAAGATCAGTACCGCCTGACTGCCCTCGAAGACCTGTTCCCGCGTCGGCCAGGTGACCCGTGAGAGCTCGCCCTGGGCGTCTTTGAAATACTGCACGATGTTCATGACCTCACCTCAAAGAAGGGCGAAAAAGAAAACACTGGGCTGCCGCTCCCGGCGCGGCTTGCGACCTGGCCGGAGAAGCGCGGCAGTCCTCAGACTTTTTTCTCCTTGAAGGGCACATGCTTCTTGGCCACCGGGTCGTACTTCTTGAGTTCCAGCTTGGCCTGGGTGTTGCGGCGGTTCTTGGTGGTGGTGTAGTAAAAGCCCGTGCCAGCGGTGCTTTCCATCTTGATGATCATGCGCGGTCCGTCTTTCGCCATGTGCCTTCTCCTTTTCGTCCGGGGACTGTGCGCCGCTCTTTCTTTTGGGGTAAAGCGGGAGCCAGTAGACCGAACTCCCAGCGGCTTCCAGCGTCGGGGCAGCCATCAACCCGTCACAGAGTGCGGCGGGAAAACGGCGGCGGTCCGGGTCACTGCGGCTCGCTGGTCAAGCCTGCCCTTACAGCAGACAGCGCTCACGAGTATACGGTGCAGTGGGGGCCGATGTCCAGCCGGGGAGGATAGGGCAGGTGGAGCGGATGTTCTGCTCGGGGCGAAAATCAACCGCTACACTCAGGGCATGACCGTGACGCCTGCCCAGCTCCGCGCCGCTGCTCTCGGTACGTTGAGCGCCCAGCCTGACATTCAGACGGCCCTCAGCGAGATGGGCTTCGTGCAGGCCGACCCGATACGTGCTCCCGCCCGTGCCCAGGACCTGACGCTGATGCAGCGGGTGGCGGGCTACCGAGCGGGTGACCTGGAGCGGCTTTACCCGGTGCTGGACGTGGAAGAGGATATGCTGCCCAATTACGGCTTCGTCCCCAGAAGCGTGCAGGCGGCGCTGCATCCGCGCGAGGTCGCGCCGCTGCATATCGAGGGGCACGCGCCGGGGCTGAGTGCCGAAGTGTTGGCGTTCGTGCAGGCCCACCCCGGCGGCGAGATTCATCCCCGTGAGGTGCAGCGGCACTTCGGTGCGGCGCGGGTGGGCAACGCCTGGGGCGGCCAGAGCAGCGCCAGCACGCGGGCACTGGACGGCCTGCACTACCAGGGCCGCCTGCGGGTGACGCGGCGGGTTGGTGGCGTGCGGCTCTATGGCCCCGCGACGCACCTGGACGACCTCCGCTCTGCGCCCCAGGCCGAGGCCGAACGCACCCGCGCCGTCGTTCGGCTGTTGGCCCGGCTCTACGGCCCGCTGCCCCAGGCCAGTCTCAGGTATCTGCTGTCACTGAGCGGCTACGGCCTGCCGCACCTCAAGGCGGAGTTGCGTGTGGCTCTCCAGGCGGCTCTGAAAGAAGAGCTGGTAAGCGCAACGGTGGACGGTGTGAAGTATGTCTGGGCTGAGGAAACACTGCTGGAAGACGCACCCACGCCCTCCGGCGTGCGAATCGTCGGGCCCTTCGATCCGCTGGTGTGGGATCGCCGCCGCTTCGCCCATCTGCACGGCTGGGCCTACAAATTTGAAGCCTACACGCCGCCCGCCAAGCGGGTAATGGGCTACTACGCCCTGCCGCTTTTCTGGAATGAGAAGGCGGTGGGCTGGGCCAATTTGAAAGTCGAGCAGGGTCAGCTGGTCAGCGACCTCGGCTGCATGCCGGGCGTGCGGCAGACGGCAGCGCTGCGAAAGGGGATAGCAGCTGAGTTGGAGCGCTACGGGAGGTTTCTACAGCTTGAAGGGTAGACCCACCGATCATGAATTTGCACGAAACGTCAACAGTCAAGAGGAAATACATGTCTAACAAGAGAACGCTGGTGACGTTCGGCGTGATGGCAGCATTGGTCATCAGTGCGGCCGCTTTTGCCCAGACGCCGTTATCTTTCGGCCTGAGTACCCTGAATCTTATAGAGTCCAGGGCGCTGATGTCGGGGAATGTAGATTGGGAGGCCCAGCGAATGGAGCTGATCCGAAACGCTGCGAAACTGAAAAGTGATCAAGACGTTTTGCCGTATCTAGGCGAAATGCTGCTCAGGCTGAACGATAACCACAGTTTTTATATTCTGGGCGATAGAAAGCTGAATCTCTATCAATTGGCAGTTTTATACAAATTAAAAGTAGACTCCTTGGGCGTGGTGACTGGTCTGGGTCAGAGATTTCCAACTGAACTGAAGATTGGGGATAGAATCCTAGAGTTCACTACAGATTCTGGCGTAAACCTGACTCTTCAAAGGACAGGTAAACCTCTCCAGATCACTCTCCCCAGTCTTTTGGACAGGAGCAGTGGGTTCTCTGTGGAAGATGAGAATGGAGTGGCCTACCTGAAAGTGCCAAATCAAATAGGGAACCAGACCCAGGAAGATTATTACGAATCTGGAATCTCGGCTCTTGAAGATCACGGTGAAGCCTGCGCCTGGGTTGTCGATTTGAGAGACAACAACGGTGGAAACCTTTATCAGCTCATTGCAGCACTCTCACCTCTGCTGCCAAACGGCAAACTTCTGGCTTTGGAGGAAAAGAAAGGCCAGCCGATAATGATCAGTATTGATGCTTCGGGCATTAATTTCGGTAAAGACAGGGTTATCGCATTACGGAGCCGAACCCAAGCGCCTAACGCTTCAACTATAGCGATGATTGTCAATAAAAATACGAAAAGCGCTGCCGAAATGATGGCAATGATTTTCAAGAAACTGCATTACCGGGTCTATGGAGAGCCGACCTTTGGGGCAGTAGGCTATCAGACGACCATCCCTCTGAGAAAAGACATCGCTTTGCAGCTGGTCACTGGCGGGGCGCTAGATGAAAGCGGAAAGTTACAGGAGGGGGCTGTCGTTCCCGACGAAGACGATGCTTCTCTTCAGAGCGTTCTGGTAAAGATGAAACAGAGGGGAAGCTGTCAAAAATAGTCGGGCTTTTTGGTGGAGAACCACGCCTGGGGGTGGATTATGGCGCAGCTGGAGCGCTGTTGGTCATTTCTGGTATTGGACGGTAATTCGCGCGGGTCAAGTCGGCGAAACCATCTCAATTTTCGGCCAATTTAAAATACATCTGCGTATCGGTATGACGCGACCCGCTCTTGGCAAAAATGCGGCGCATGGCCTGGTTGTCCGCCCCGGTGCCGCCCCCGTGATGAGCGAACTCCTGCGCTGCCAGACCCAGCAGGTGGGCGTGCAGGCGGGTGCCCAGCCCCTGTCCGCGTGCCTGGGGCTGCACACCGATCAAATCGATGCTGGCCCAGTCCGGGCGTCCGCTGGGACCAACCGCGCCCAGTGCGGCCATTGAGCCGCTGGCATCCGGCAGAGCGATCAGCGTCCAGTCTTCCTTGAAACTCCACTCTGCTCGGCCCAAACGCTCCAGCAAGGCGCGGATATCAGGGCGATCCGCGTCCACCGCCTGTGCCAGCGCATCGGGTGGGGCAGGGTGGGCGGACAGATCGGTGGCGTAGGTCATGTACTGACTGTCGAGCTGCCACCCGGCAACCTCCAGCGGGGCCGGTTCCAGCGGCGCGCAGGCGTTGGTCAGCAGGAGCTGTTGCTGCGGGGCGGCGCGCTCACGAAGGGCGCGGGCCAGGGTGGTCACCGCGTCTGGTGGCGTGTCCGCCCGGTAAGTCGGTATGAGGGGAATGCGGGGATGGTCGGGCAAAATGATGCTGCCCTCCACGCCCCGCTCGGATCTCAGGATCAATGTCTGAGCCAGCGCCAACTTTCCCCCGGCGAGCCGCTCTTCCAAGTCCCTGAGACCCGCCGCCGCTTTCACCCGGTCGGTCAGCAGTGCGAGCAGATCCGCCAGGGTTTCGGCGCTGGCGGGTTCAAGAGTGAAGGTCAGTGAATTCAAGGTGATGACCTCCAGAAATATTGTGCCGAGCAAGCGAACGTGGCAGCAGAGAACCAGTCGGCAGATTGAAGAGTTGTCAGGGGCGTCAGCACCTTTGACACGGTTTTAACACTTCTTCTTCTATGCTGCAGCGCAGGAGGTCAACCCTTGAACGCCGCTCTCTGGCCGTACTGGTCCTGGGTTTTGCCGATTCTGGGCGTCACGGCGCTGTACGCCAGCGGCTCCGGCAAACGCTGGGGCTGGCTGGTGGGGTTCGCCGGTCAACTGCTGTGGATCGTCTATGCTCTCCTCTCCCAGCAGTACGGATTCTTGCTGAGCGCCGCTGCCTTCGCCGCCATCTACGCCCGAAATTATCTTCATTGGCGTGGCGATGTCCCGGCCCGGCAGTTCCGGCCCCCGGTCAACGCTGCGCGGCGGCCACATCCGCAAAACCCCCCACGAACAAGGCCACGCGCAATTCGTGAATGAACTGCTCCAGCCACGCCTCCACCGCCTCGGCGCTTTCCAGGGCGGGGGCGAGCAGGGGCCGGGCCACTGCCACCGCCTGCGCGCCCAGCAGCAAGGCCTTGGCGGCGTCCAGCCCGGTGCGGATGCCCCCTGACGCGATCAGCGGCATCTGCGGCACGGCGGCGCGGACCTCGCGGAGTGCCTGGGCCGTCGGAAGGCCGATCTCGCATAGGTCGGGGCTGCGGACCTCGCCATACCGGACCAGCGCCTCCACCCGCGCCCAACTGGTGCCGCCCGCGCCTGCCACGTCGAGCGCTGCAAAACCTGCCGCCGCCACCGTGCGGGCCACCCCGGCGCTCAGGCCATGCCCGACTTCCTTGAGCAGCAGCGGGTAAGGCACACCCGGCACCACCTCGCCCAGCCGCGCCGCCAGCCCGGCCCAGTGGGTGTCGCCGCCGTGTTGCAGGGCTTCTTGCAGGGGATTGACATGGATTGCCAGGGCGTCCGCGCCGATCAACTCAATGGCCCGCGTGATCTCGGCGGCCCCGTAGCCCTTGAGAAGCTGCGCCGCGCCCAGGTTGCCGATCAAGAGAATGTCGGGGGCGTGTGGGCGCACCTGGAAGCTGCTCAGCGCGGAAGGGTCTTCCAGCATCACCCGCTGACTGCCCAGCATCAGGCCCAGGCCGAGCCGCTGGGCGGCCAGCGCCAGATTGCGGTTGATCCGGCCCGACTGCCGCGCTCCGCCGGTCATCGCCCCGATCAGGACCGGCGCGCTGAGGGCCTTGCCGAGAAACTGGGTGGAGAGGTCCACCGCGTCCAGATCGAGTTCTGGCAGGGCGCAGTAGGGCCAGCGGACCCCCTCCAGCCCGGTGGTCACTGTCTGATACTGGCTCTCGGGGCGCAGGCACGCCTCGATGTGGCGCAGCTTGCGGCCCTGGACCGTCTCGGCAGCGGATTCGGCGCTCGCGTGCGGCTGGGTGGGCAGGGGCATAGCGCCCACTCTAGCGGCTCGGCACTCCAGGGTTCAGCGCGGTTTGGAACCCTTGACCGCCCGCAGCAGGCGCTGCAAGGCGTCGGTCACGTTGAGGGCTTCCTGCCGGACAGTGGGGTCTTTGCTCAGCGAGCCGAGGCGCTCGGCGGCGTCTCGGGCCAGCTTCAGCGCGGCGGCGGTGGGGAGTTTGATGGATTTTCTGGTCATGCTGGACAGTCTGCGCCCGAATGAACTTTGAAAAAGCGGAGTGGGCCTTGATCTCAGCACGGCGATTTCAGCGCGGCTGCTCGATCAGCCAGTAGGCTCCGTAAGGTTCCAGAGCCACTTCCTCGTTGGTCAGATTCCACTCGTGGCCGCTGATGGCGTCGCGCGGGAAGTCGCCCACCACCTCGCGCAGCACCCAGGCGGGCAGCGGCTGAAACTCACCCGTGAAGTTGTAGACGCCCAGCATCTGGCCCAGGGGGTGTGACCGGCGCAGCAGCAGGGTGTGTTCGTTGGAGCTGCGGACGACCTGCGATTCGATGCTGGCATGCAGGTGCGGCAGTTGCTGGCGGGCGCGGATGAGCTGTTGCAGGGCGGCGTACATCTGTCCAGCGGGCGTGGCCGAATCGGCGCGCTCCTCAGCCTTGTCCCAGTCCATCGCCGGGCGGTGCAGCCAGCGGTTGTCGGAGGCGTGTTCCGGCACGTCCTGGTAGCTGTAATCGTTGGTCAGGGCCAGTTCGTCACCCATGTACAGCAGCGGCACGCCGCCGTAGCCCAGCGTCACGGCGTGCAGCAGCCGCAAACGCCTCAGGGCCAGGGACACGTCTTCCGGGGTTTGCGCCGCCTCCAGTCCGGCCAGGCTGGCCGCCGAGCCGCTGATTCGGCGGTCTCCGGTGCGCGGGTTGGCCTGGAAGACCTGCCCGCGCGCGAATGAGCCGGGCCACTCGCCGCTGTAGAAGTCGCTCAGAAAGGCCCGGTGGCCCCAGCCCACAGTGCCCGCCATGCCCGCGTCGTGGTCGCTGATGGCCCAGCCGATGTCGTCGTGGCAGCGTACGTACAGCCCCCAGGTGGTGTTGGTCGGCTTGGGCGCAAATGCCGAGAGGGCCTGCTCGAACAGCCGGGTGTTGCGGCTGGCCAGGCTGCTCCACAGCTGCACCATCAGCGAGTTGTGGTAGGCCATGTCCGACACTTTGCCGGAGTGGTCGCGCTTGCCCAGGTAGGCGATCAGGTCACCGGGCGAGACGATCGCCTCGGCCTTGAAGGCCACTGCCGGGGCCACGATGCGGGCGCAGGCGCGCAGGGCGCGGGTCAGGTCATGCACTTCCGGCTGGTTTTGCGAGTCGGTGCCCAGCCGCTTCCACAAGAAGGCGATGGCGTCGAGCCGGAAGATCTCCACACCCTGGTTGGCCAGGTACAGGATGATGTCCACGAACTCCAGAAACACGTCCGGGTTGGCCCAGTTTAGGTCCCACTGGTACGAGTTGAAGGTCGTCCAGACCCAGCTGGCGGCCTCCTCGTTCCAGGTGAAGTTGCCCGGCGCGAAATCCGGGAAGATCTCCGGTAGGCTGCGCTCGTAGGCGTCGGGCATCTGGCGGTCAGGAAACAGCAGGAAGTAGTCGCGGTATCTGGCTTCCCCGGCCCTGGCGCGCACCGCCCAGTCGTGTTCCCGGGCCACGTGGTTGATGACCAGATCGAGTTCCAGGCTGATGCCCCGCCCGCGCAGCTCGGCGGTCAGCGAGCGCAGATCGTCTATGCTGCCCAGGTCCTCACGCACAGCGCGGTAGTCGGCCACCGCGTAGCCGCCGTCGTTCTCCCTGGCGCGCGGCTTCAGGAGCGGCATCAGGTGCAGGTACTTGACGCCCAGTTCCTCCAGGTAGCCGAGCCGCTGCGACACGCCGCGCAGGGTACCCGCAAAGCGGTCGGTGTAGGCCACGTAACCGATCATCTCCGGCACTTGCAGCCAGTCGGGGCGCAGCAGCCGGGCCTCGTCGAGCCGCTTGAGGTCGGCAGGGCGCTCGGCCAGTGCCCGGCGCAGCAGCGCTTCCAGCCGGGGCCATAAGGCGTCCACCTGCTTGCCGTAAACCGCCCGCAGGCTGTTTTCCAGATCCTGACGGTAGCGCTCCAGCCGGATGTTGAAGGTGCTGAGATCGTGGCCGCTCAGCTCGGGGGCCGCAGGCGTGTCTGCTGTGGCCGCTGCTTCGGCGGCTTTCTTGCTGCGCGGTTTGCTGGTCGGCCTGGCTGCTCCGGTTCCCGCGTGCTCCAAGCTGGCCGCCGACTTGCGCGGGGCGCGGGGCTTTCTGACGGGCGCGGCGGACGAATCGGGCGCGGGCTGAGCAGAGGCAGATTGGTCGGGAATCGGCTGGTCGGCGGCGCTGCGGGGCGGGTTCTCCGGAGCATCTGGGGCAGGCGGCTTGGTCATGCCTTCAGCATAGCGGGGCAGCATGGGAACGGTTCCATCTGTGGTGTGCTTCGCTTTCTCACTCGGCGCAGCTGCGCCGTTTCTCATCCAGCTCCCTTTCTGGCGGGGCCGCCTGACGCTAGGCTGATCGGCAGTTCCCCGCTTTCCAATCACGCTACTGATCTTCCTGTTTCCCTGTTCACTTTTTCGGAGGCTTCATGAAACGATTTCTGAGCGCAACCCTGGCCCTGAATGCTGCCCTCGCCGCCTCGCCCGTGCTGGCTGCTGTGACCGGGGGAAGTGCTGCGCCCGTAACCAGCACGGCCAAGCCATCGCCGGTCCTGAGCGCCGCCAGCCCGAACGATTTCAGCCTCACCCGCGACGTCAAGCGCACGGTGCTGAGTAACGGCCTGACGGTGCTGACCAAGGAAGTGCACGGCGCGCCCGTCGTCAGCGTGCAGGTCTTTTACAAGATCGGTTCGCGCAACGAGGCCCCCGGCGTCAACGGCATCGCCCACCAGCTCGAGCACCTGATGTTCAAGGGCACCACCGACAGGCCAGTGCAGTTTGGCCGCCTCCTCGGGGCACTCGGAGCCGACTTCAACGCCTTCACCTACTACGACCAGACCGCCTACCATGAAACCGTGGAGCGCGAGAAGGCGGGCGCGGCCCTGCAACTCGAAGCGGACCGGATGGTGAACGCCAAAATTGACCCGGCGGCGTTGACCAGCGAGCGCAATGTCGTCTTGTCTGAAATCGAGGGTGACGAGAACGACCCCGCCTACCGTCTGGAGCGCGCCGTGCAGGCGGCGGCCTTTCCGGGGTCGCCCTACGGCCTGACGGTGGGCGGCACCCGCCAGGACATCGAGGGTTTCACGGCAGCCGAGGTGAGCGCCTATTACAAGAAGTACTACTCGCCCGAATACGCCACCCTGATCGTGGTGGGCGATTTCCAGACTGCCGACATGATGCAGCAGATTCAGGCGGCCTTCGGTAAGCTGGGCAAGCCCGGCACCCTGCCGGTGACGACCAGTGCGCCGCTGGTGCCGGGCGGCAGCGAGGCCACCCTCGGCAAGTCGCCGCCCAAGGCTCCCATCGTGCTCAAGGAAGCTGGGTCCACGCCGCTGCTCAACGCCGTGTACCCGCTCCCCGATGTCAGCAGCCCCGACGCTGCGGCCCTCAAGGTGCTCGACTACGTGCTGCTCTCCGGGCGCACCAGCAAGCTGTATCAGTCGATGTTCGAGTCCGGGCTGGCGGCAGATGGCGGCACACTGCCGTACCAGTTCGCGCGCGGCGGCTGGTATTCATTCAACTTCACCCCGACCCCGGATACTGGTCTGCCCAAGCTCGACGCCGCCCTGCTGGCGACCCTGGCCGACGTGCGGACCAATCTGGTGAGCGCCGAGGAGATCGCCCGCGCCAAAACCAGCATCAGTACCAGCACGCTGCTGGGCACCCGCTCGATTGACGCGCAGGCCACCAACCTGGGCATGGACGCCACCACTGCGGGCGATTACCAGTACACCGACAAGTTCCTGGCGGCCCTGCAGACCGTCACGCCTGCGGACGTGCGCCGGGTGGCCCAGAAATACCTTCCCGATAGCGCCCGCACGGTAGGCTACTTCGAGCCGACCAAGGCCGTGGCAGGCAGCGGCAATGCGCCCAGCGCGGGCGGGGCCACCCAGGAAGCCTTCAATGCCGGGCCACCCGTCGATCCTGCCGAGGTCGCCAAGTATCTGCCCGCGTACCAGCCCTCGGGCCAGGCCAAGATCACCTTGCCCGACAAGTTCACGCTGCCCAACGGCATGACCGTGATGCTGCTGAGAGACACCTCCACGCCCACCGTCAGCCTCAGCGCCAACGTCAAGGCCGGGCGCGAGTTCGACACCGACGCCGGGGCCGGGCTGGTCGATCTGGTGGCGGCCAACCTGCTCTCGGGCACCCAGACCCGCGACGAACTGACCCTGGCCAAGCTGCTCGACGACGTGGGCGCGCAGCTCGCTCCGGCGGCCAACCGCTTCGGGGTGCAGATCGGCGGGGCCAGCCGCGACAAGGACCTGCCGGTGCTGCTCACCGCACTCGCCGACATCCTGCAAAACGCCACCTTTCCGGCGGACCAGTTCAAGCGCTCGCAGGCCCGCGCCGTCCAGGGAGCCGTGCAGGCCAACGACGACCCCGGCAGCGTGGCCATCAAGGTGTTCCGCAAAACCCTTTATCCGGCGGGCAATCCCTGGCAGGTGTTCAGCAGCCCCGCCACCATCGGCGCGCTGACCCGCCAGGACGCCCTCGACTTCTACAAGACCCACTACCGCCCCGACGCCACTGTGTTGACCCTGGTGGGGAATTTCGACCCGGCCCAGGTGAGAACGCTGCTCAACCAGAAGTTCGGCGGCTGGAGCGCTTCTGGCCCCGCGCCGCAGGTGGTGTATCCGATGATTGGCAAGCCTGCCGGAGTCGTCAAGGCGTTCGGTGATCTGCCCGGCAAGACCCAGGCGGTGACCTACTTAGGCTACCAGAGCATCGCCCGCAGCGACCCGCGCTACTACGCCTCGCTGGTGCTCAACGACGTGCTGGGCGGCAGTACCCTGTCGAGCCGCCTGGGCACCGAGTTGCGTGACAAGGAGGGCCTGACCTACGGCGTGGGCAGCGGCTTTGCGGCGCTCAAGCAGCCGGGGGCCTTCTCCATCTCGCTCCAGACCAACCCCAAGGACACCGACAAGGCCATTCAGGGAGCGCTGAACATCCTCAAGGACGTGCGCGACAACGGTCTCACCGCCACCGAGGTCGCCACGTCGAAGAACGGGCTGCTGAGCAGCTACACGGTGGGCCTCGCCGACCCTGCCGCGCTGGCGGCCACCTTCACCAGCCTGGTGTCGGACGGGCTGCCGCTGAGCGAACTCACCGATTATCAGGCCAAGATCAACGCGGTGACGCCTGCCGCGGTGAACCAGGCCGCCAAGGAACTGCTTGACCCTGACAACATCGTGGAGGTGACGGCGGGGCCGGAGGGCGGCAAATAAACCTAGACGAGGAGCAGGCCACCCAGATTCGCGGGTGGCCTGCTCCTCGTTGGCCTGCTCAGTAGTTGTTCAGCAACTGGGGCAGATCAGCGCTCAGGGTGCCGTCGCCGAGCGAGTCGCCGTTGTAGACCCGCCGGAAGCGGCCCTGGCGGTCGAGCACCGCGATCTGGTCGCCGTGTAGAATGTTGCCGCTATCGGTGCGGGTGTTGAGGATAAAGAAGGTGCTGGCGGCAGTCTTGGCAATGGCAGGCGTGCCGGTCAGACCGCGAAACTGCGAATCGAAGTTGCTAAGGTAAGCGCGCAGCACCCTGGGCGTATCGTGCTGCGGATCAACGCTGACGAGCTGTACCTGCAGCTCGCTCTGCTGCTTGGCACTGAGCTGCTGGTAAATTTTGGAGAGGCGGCCCAGGGTCAACGGGCAGACGTCCGGGCAGCGGGTGAAGCCGAAGAACACCAGCCGCACCTGTTCGGCCGGGCCTCCCAGTACCGCCGGTTGTCCGTCGTCGCCAATCATCTTGAGGGCCGTCACGCGTGGGGCCGGGTCGAGTGCAGTGCCGCCCAGCGCCTCGGCGGTATTGCCGCGAAAAAAGAGCAGTCCGCCCAGTACGGCGGCGACGGACAGCAGGGCAGCAGTGAGCCACTTCATAGGGACTTAATCTAGTCCTGGACGGTGGGGATGGGTGTCCCTGCCCCCTCCTGTCCCCGGCGCTCAGTCTGCCGTCTCGGGGTAGCGGGTGATGACCAGGCCAATATTCAGCTTGCCCATCTGCCGCAGCAGTTCCGGTGGAAAGTAGCTGGTCTGGGTGTCGCTGCTGTACAGGCCCAGCGGACGGTCCTCAATACCGAAGTCGAGCAGGATGGCGTCCACGCCGGGGCAGTCGGCCAGCGCCGAGAGGGCTGCCTCGTGGCGTTTGAGAAACAGTTCGGCGTCGCTGGCCTGCTGGGCGGGCTGCCGGAAGGGAGCGGCGCTGGCCAGCGCGGCAAAGCCGGACTGCCCGTGTTTGAGTTCCTGGCCCGGTTCAGCGTCGCCGCGCCGGGAACTGAGCTTCTCGCCGCGCCGCCAGACTTTCATCGGCGAGAAACGGCTGCGACGCAAGAACGCGTCCACCTCGAACTCGGCCCCGACCGCCCTCAGCACGCACGACACGCCTGTCAGTCTAGGGCATGTGGCCACGCTCACGGCAAGATGAAACGGGTGTCCACCCAGCGAGCGCTGCCAGGGTTCGTGAACATCAGGTCAGACGGCCAGGCGCGGGCGGCGGCGCAGCAGGTTCACCAGCCACACCACCAGAAGCAGATCGAGCGCGGCGATGCCCGTCAATGCGAGTGGGGTCGCAGCGGGGCCGAAGGTGTCGCGCAGCGAGCCGATGACCGGTGAGAACAGCACCGGCCCCAGGAAGCCCCCAGCAAACACCAGGGTCGGGGCACTCTTGCCCGGCAGTTCGCGGCTCAGCCACACCAGGCTGGTGGCAAAGACCGGGGCCAGAAACAACCCGGTCAGGCTGTAGGCGGCGGGGGCGGCAGCGGGAATCGCTGCGCAGGCCAGACTGATGACGGCCAGCGCCAGCGCGCCGGTGACCAGTTGCGGCGGCGCGAACCGCAGCGTCAGCGGCGCGGTGATCATCCGCCCAGCGGTGAAGAAGACCCAGTAGAGCGAGGAGATCTGGCTGGCGGCGGCGGTGCTCAGGCCCAGGCTGTCTTGCAGCGCCGTGACTTCCCAGGCCCCCACCCCGCCCTCGACGGCGACGTACACCATGAACAGCAGGATAAAGACGCCCAGCAGAAGCTGAACGGGCCGGGCCGACTTGCGCAGCGGGGTTGGTGTGCTCCCAGTGGTTTCCAGGTGCGTGGTGGGGGCGGGGGAGCGGGGCAGTTTCAGCAGCGGCCACAGCAGCAGCCCGGCGAAGACCGCGCAGCCGAGCAGGGGTAATTGCACGTTGCCGCCTGCCCGGCCCACTGCCAGCGGAGCCAGCACCGCCCCGACGCCGAACCCGGCGCTGAGCAGATTCAGCATGGCCGCGCTGCGCTCACCGTAGCGGACCGACAGCCAGACGTTGATGGTGAGGTCGAGCATGCCGAATCCCAGGCCCAGCAGCCCAGAGGCCAGCAGCGCCAGCGGAAAGTCGGGCGCGAAGGCCAGCCCCAGACTGCCCAGCGCCGTGAGCATCAGCGCCAGCGCCGCCCGCCGCTCGGCCATGAGGCGCTCGGGCAGCAGGCCTGCCAGTACCACCCCCAGAAAGGCCCCCGCCGAGTTGGCGCTCAGCAGGAGTGACGCCCCAGTGGCTTGCAGGCCAAACTGCGCGCTGAGCCGGGGCAGTGCCGGGCCGAGAATCGGATAGATGATGCCCAGCAGCAGGAAAATGCCAAGGGCCACCGCCGCCAGGCTGCGGGGCGGCGCGGGAAAAGGGGCGGAAGTGGACTGCACCGACGCAGCATAGCCGCCGCGCAGGGGAAAGGTCGCCGCACGGGGAAGTGGGGCGGACTACTCCAGCGGCAGACTGGTCGTACTCTTTTCCTGCTTGACGATGATGGTGCTGTTGGTGTTGCGGACCCCTGGAATGGCCGCCAGCACATCGACCAGAAAGCGCTGGTAGGCGTCGAGGTCCGGCACGCAGACCTTCAGCAGAAAGTCGCTCTCGCCCAGGCACAGGTAGCATTCCAGCACTTCCGGGCGGCGGATCATGTGCTCGGCAAAGGTCTGGAAGCCGGGCTTGGTCTGCTTGTCGAGGCTCACGTTGACGAACACGGTCAAATCGCGCCCCACCTTCTTGGGATCGAGCAGGGCCACGTAGCGCCGGATGACGCCCTCTTCCTCCAGCCGCCGCACCCGCCGCAGGGTCGGAGCCGGGGTCAGCCCCACCTCGTCGGCCAGTTCGGTGTTGGGAATGCGCCCGTCGCGCTGCAAGATGCCCAGAATTCGGCGGTCAATGGCGTCCAGCTCGGGTTGAGACATTTTCAGAGTCTAGAGCCTGCCCAGGCGCATTGATATTGCTTGGAGGCCGCGATTTGGGCACGCTTCGGCAATCCTGTTGGCCCCGCTGAGGACTAGCATGGAGCCAAACTTCAAGGCAAACGCACCCAGAGTCGGGTGCAAAAGAGGACAACCATGCAGATCGGACTTCCCAAGGAAATCAAGGTCAAGGAAAACCGGGTGGCGCTGACGCCCGGCGGGGTGGGTACGCTGACGCGGCGCGGCCATCAGGTCATCGTGGAGCGGGGCGCGGGCGTCGGCAGCGGCATCCGCGACGACGATTACACGGCGGCAGGCGCGCAGCTTGGCAGCGCCGACGACGCCTGGGCCGCCGAGATGGTGGTCAAGGTCAAGGAGCCAATCAAGTCGGAGTACGCTTACCTGCGCCCTGATTTGCTGCTGTTTACCTACCTGCACCTGGCCGCTGACCGTGCGCTCACCGAAGCGCTGCTGGCCTCGGGTACCACCGGCATCGCCTACGAGACGGTGCAGAGTGCCGACGGCAGCCTGCCGCTGCTGATGCCGATGAGCGAGGTGGCCGGACGCCTGAGCATTCAGGCCGGGGCCTACCACCTGCAAAAGCCGCAGGGCGGGCGCGGCGTGCTGCTCGGCGGGGTGCCGGGCGTGCAGGCCGGGCACGTGGTCATCATCGGCGGCGGCGTGGTGGGCACCAACGCGGCCAAGATGGCGATGGGCCTGGGAGCCAAGGTCACCATTCTGGACGTGTCGCACCGCCGCCTGACCTACCTCGACGACGTGTTCTTCGGCAAGCTGACCACCATGATGAGTAGCGAGGCCAACATCCGCGCTCTGCTGCCGGAAACCGACCTCCTCATCGGCGGCGTGCTGATTCCCGGCGCACGCGCTCCGCACCTGGTCACCCGCGACATGCTCGCGCTGATGCAGGAAGGCAGCGTCATCGTGGACGTGGCGGTCGATCAGGGCGGCTGCGTGGAGACCATTCGCCCCACCACCTACGACGACCCGGTCTACACCGTGGAGGGCATCATCCACTACGGCGTGGCCAACATGCCCGGCGGCGTGCCGCGCACCAGCACCTTCGCGCTGACCAACCAGACGTTGCCGTTCGCGCTGCAACTGGCCGACCACGGCGTCAGTGCGCTGCTGGGCAATGAGGCGCTGAAAAAGGGCCTGAATACCATCGGCGGCAAGCTGACTTTTCAGGGTGTGGCCGACGCGCTCGAACTGCCGTTCACGCCGCCGGAAGACGCCCTCAGAATGCCGGTGGCCTAACCTTCCTCGCCCCTTACCTGCGCCGCTGCCGATTCCGGGGCGGCGCTTTTCTGGCGCTCCAGCAGACTCTGCAACTGCCCGAAGGCCGCCACCACGCGCGGAAAGCCCAGGTAGGGGGCCATGAACAGCAGCGCCTCGCGGACTTCCTGTTCGCTGGCCCCGGCCCGCATCGCGCCGCGCAGATGGGTCTTGAGTTCGGCCTCCGCGCCGAGGCTGGTCAGCAGGGCGCAGGCCAGCAGCTCCTTGGTCTTGAGATCCAGACCGGGCCGCTGGTACACCGTGTCGTAGGCAAACCCAAAGATGTACCTGGCCAGATCGGGGTCGAGCTGCGTCAGCCGGGCCTGAATGCGGTCATGCTGCTCACCGAAGATCAGGTGGCGGGCCGATGACCTGGGGTCGGTGTCGTCTGGACTGGACATGGCAGCAGTATAGAAAAGCGCTCCGCTCCCGTTGTCCGAACAGGCAGCGAAGCGCAGTTAAGCGGGAACTTTATTTCTTGACGGCCTTCTGCGCCGCCGCTGTCAGGTCGGTGGTCTGGGCATTGGCGTAAATGACGACGCTGCTGCTGGCCGCCTTACGCTTGTCGAGCACCACCGTGAAGCCCTGGGCTTTGGCCGCCGCCGCCACCGCCGCGTTGACCGATCCAGCGACGGGCGCAAATGCCTTGCGGCGCTGCACGTCGTAGTTTTGGAGGGCTGTCTGGTAAGTGGTCTGGGCCTTCTTGAGCGTCTGGAGGTCGGCGGGACTGGCCTTACCGGTGTTGACTTTGGCTTGCAGCGCCTGAATCGCCTGGCTCTGTTTGCCCAGGTCGTCGTCGGCCTTCTGATTGAGGGAAATGAAGGCCGGGCCGCCCTTACTGCTCTCGATGACCTTCTGCACGTCCACCAGCCCGACCTTCCCGGCCTTGAGGGTGGCTGCGCCTGCCAGCCCGGTGATCAGGGCGGCGGCCAGCAGGGTGGTCTGGGTAGGTGTCAGGTTCATCTTGTGACTCTTCAACTTGCCGGGCATTTACTTCTTGGCCAGGGCCGCTTTCACCGCGTCGGTCAGGTCGGTGCTGGGATCGGCGTAGACCACCAGGCCGTTGGCGGTGGCGGCGTCCATCACGACGGCCACCCCGTTGGCCTTGGCGGCGGCGCTCACGGCAGTGTCCACCTGGGCGGTGATCGGGTTGACCTTGGCCGAGATCTGGCCGTCGTACTCCTTGGCCTTGGCCTGGATGGTCGTGATCAGCTGGGCCAGCTTATCCTTGTCGGCGGGCTTGATGGCCGACCCCTGGGCCTGAAGCGCCTTGATCTGCGTGTCGAGCGGCTTGAGTTCGTCGTCAGCCTTTTTCTGGAGGGCCACCACTGCCGCGTTGTCAGGGTGGGCCTTGAGAACCTCGGCCACGTTCACGAAGGCGATCTTCTGCGGCGCGGTCTGGGCGTGGGGCGTGAGGCTGCCGAGGGCAAAACCGCCCACAAGCAGGGCGGGCATGGCGAGACTGAGCTTGAGATTGGGCATGGTCAGCAAGCTAGCATGCTCATTTTTGAGCATCGTGAACGCAAAAATCAGCGGGCCGTCAGCGTTCCAGGGGTGGCACCCGGCCCTGAATCTCCTTCCGGGTCGGCTATTTCTTGGTCATCACCGCTTTCACCGCGTCGGTCAGGTCGGTGGTGGGGTCGGCATAGACGACGATGCCGGACTGCTGGGCGGTGTTGGCGTTGAACACCACTGCGACTCCGTTGGCTTTGGCGGCGGCGGCGACAGCGGCGTTGGCCTTCCGGGTGATCGGATCGATTTTGGCATTGATCTGGGCGTCGTACTCTTTTGATTTGCTCTGGGCGGTGGCGATCAGTTGATTGAGCTTGTCCTTGTCGGCGGGGCTGATCTGACTGCCCTGCTTGAGTAGTGGCTGAATCTGGTCGTCGAGCGTCTTGAGGTCCGCGTCGCGCTTCTGGCCCAGGGCCGTCACCGCTGCGTCGTCGGGGCTGGCCTTGAGAACGTCGGCCACATTGATCAGCGCGATCTTCTGCGGCGCGCTCTGAGCGTGCGGCGCGAGGCTGCCCAGCACGACACTGCCGATCAGGAGCGCGGGAAAGAGAAGCAGGGCTGGGGTCTTCCTGGTTGGGTGCATGGCACAGAAAGTAGCATGCCGGTTGCTGAGGGCGGTGAAGGGCGCAGGGCGGCCCGGCGGGCGCTAAACTGTGAGTCATGCTGGTGCGCGACTGGATGACGCCTGACCCCCTGACCGTTTCGCCCACCACCCCGGTGATGGACGCCCTGGGCCTGCTCAAAGAGCGCGGCTTTCGGCGGCTGCCGGTGGTGGAGGGCGGGCAACTCATCGGCATCACCACCCGTAAGGACCTCAAGGACGCGCTGCCGAGCAAGGCGGCCACCCTCAGCATCTGGGAAGTTCACGCGCTGCTGAGCAAGCTGACGGTGGGGGAGATGATGGCCTGCCCGGTGATCACGGCGCAGGAGGGTGAGTATATGGAAGACGCCGCCCTGCGGATGCGCCAGCGCAGTGTGGGCGGTCTGCCGGTGCTGGATGACCGCAAGCAACTCTGCGGCGTGCTGACGGTGGGCGACGTGCTGGAAGCTTTTACCCATATTCTCGGCCAGGACGAGGGCGGCACGCGCCTGTACCTGCGGCTGCCCGACGTGCCCGGAAGCCTGGAGCGGGCCGCCCGCGCCGTGCAGCCGAGCAACATCATCTCGCTGGCGACCAGCGGAGCCGAACTGGGCGAATCGGGCGAGCGCGAGCGCACCTTCGTGGTGCGGGTGCTGGGCGAGCAGGCGGGCGGCGCACGTCAGCGCCTGCGGGAAGCGGGCTTCAAGGTGGAATAAATGCCTGAAGCGAGCGACTGAACCGGAGTCTGGCTCAGTCCTCCGCGCGGCTCTGGGGGCCCGACTCCAGAGCCGCGAGCTGACCCGGTGCGGCGTTTCTCTGTGCGGCCAGGTAAACGTAGCCCTCGATCAGATGCACGATCACCGGGTTATGGGTATGCACGCCGTGTGCCTCGCCCACCTCGCCCTCCTCGATGAAGTGGGCGATCACCGCCGCCTCACTGTCGCGGGACAGCAGGAAAGCGCTCTGCCCGTCGGCGGCCACACTGGGCAGGCCGCTCAGCGTCGTCTGCACGATCTTCACGCCCCTGGGGGTCAGACGCTCCAGGCGGCCCAGCAACTCGGCGCTGCCCGCCATCACCAGGCTGGCCCGCGCATTCAGCGTCAGGTCCTCGCACATGGACGTGATGGCCGCGTTGCCGTAGAGGTGATACACCGCTTCGGGGGCCGGGTCAGGCGCGAGGCGCGAGAGGTCGCGGTCGAGCGCGCCCAGGCGGTCATCGAACGACCTGCGGGCGCGGGCCAGGTATTCGCGGGCTGAGAGCGGCGCGTATTCCAGCGGGTTTTGCCCCACGCGGGCGGCCAGTCCGCGCCCTTCGAGGCGCTCCAGCGTTTCATAAATTTTGGGTCTGGGAATGCCCGCCTGCCGCGCTACACGGGCTGGAACGGCCCGCCCCAGGGCCAGCAAGGCTGTGTAGGCCCGGGCCTCGTATTCGGTGAGGCCCAGCGCTTGCAGGTGAATGACGGCGCTCATTTACCGTCCAGTGTACGTGATTTTGCGCGCCGCACGGCTGCACGCGGTCCGCAGCGTCAGGACCGCCGGATCAGCGCAGCAAAATGCGCCGCCCACACGTTCGGGGCGGCGCAACAAAGGATCTGTCCTGGGCTTACTTGAACTGCTTGAGGGCGGCGGCCAGTTCGGCGTCCTTGGCAGGATCGACGATGGCCACGCCCTGATCGGGATTGCTCGGCTGGGCCACGGGCGGGGCGATGTAGTTGAACTTGCCGTCCTTGTCGGCCACCACGTCCACCGGCTTGCCGCCGATATTCAGGGTGACTTTGGCCCCGGCCTTGACGCCGCTGCCGGTGAAGTTGAGCGGAATGGGGCGGCGGTTGTCGTCCACCTTGACGTCTGGCGTGATGCCCTTCTTCTGAATCTGGCGGCCATTGGGGGTCAGCCACTCGTTGGCGACGATCCGCACCTGCGCGCCGTTGACCAGTTCCACCGGGGTCTGGGCCACGCCCTTGCCGAAGCTGGTCTCACCGACGATGGTGGCCCGCTTGGTGTCCTGCAGGGCTCCGGCCACGATCTCACTGGCCGAGGCGCTGTTCTTGTTGATGAGCAGCACCAGTTGCCCGGTGTAATCGGTGGACTGGGCCTTGGCAGTGTCGTAGACGGTGGTCTTGCCCTTGTTGTCGCGCAGCGAGACGATCGGGCCCTTCTGCATGAACTGATCGGCCACGAACACGCCCGACGACAGCAGCCCACCGCCGTTGTCGCGCAGGTCGAGAATCAGTTTCTTGATGCCCTTTTTCTCCATGCCCTGCACGGCGGCGGCAAACTGCTCGTTGACCTTCTCGCTGTAGAAGGTATTGAGGGCGATGTAGCCGATGTTGCCCGGCAGGATGGTCTGCTCGACGCTGACAATCGTGACCGGCTGGCGCTCCAGCGCCACCGCGTAGGTGGACTTGCCGCGTCCGAAGGTGATGTTGACCTTGGTGCCCTTCTCGCCGCGCACCAGCCGCACCACGTCGTTGAGACTCAGGGTGGTCACGTCCTTGTCACCGATCTTGAGAAACACGTCGCCGGTCTGCACGCCGCCCTGAATGGCCGAGCCAGTCTTGAAGACGGTGTCTACCTTGGCCCCGGTCCCGTCGGGATTGGCCGCCGTGAGCTGAATGCCGATGCCGAAAAATGCGCCGCTGAGGTTTTCCTGATCGGTCTGGTTGTCCTGGGCCTCGACGTAGTACGTGAATTCGTCGTCGAGCGAGGCGATCATGCCCTTGATGGCCCCGTTCATCAGCTTGTTGTCGTCGAGCGGCCTGAGATAGAGCTGGTGCAGCGCTCCGAAGAGTTGCACGAACGCCTTGCCGTTGGTCGTCTTGACGATATCGGTGGTGCTGTAGGTCGTGAACTGCGCGTAGCCCACGGCGGCGGTGGCGGCAAGTGCGCCTGAGACGAGTAAGAGACGTTTTCTCACCCGGTCAGCATAACGGGCTGGGGTGAAGGCCGGTTAAGGAGCAGGTGACATTGATGCCGGGCCGGGCCAGGATTGGGTGCTGCGATGAGATTGGGCCACCGGCCCTCTCATGAGCGGCGCTTTGGTCACATTCATCTGCTCTTAAGCTATCCTGTGCCCGGTCATGACTTGCCTTCTTTTCTTCCTCCCTGTGCCGTGCGCCGCTTCCCGGCGTGACGGGCCACGATGATCGAATTTCGCAGCGTCAGTCTGGAATACGCCGTGACCCGCACCCTGGCCCTCGACGACGTGCATCTGTTTATCGGCAAGGGTGAGTTCGTCTATCTGGTGGGGCAAAGTGGCGCGGGCAAGAGCAGTTTCATGAACCTGATCATCAAGCGCCACCTGCCCACGCGCGGCGAGGTGCTGGTGGCCGGTGAAGCGCTCAGCCGCTACCGGGGAGCACGCACCGCCACCTTGCGCCGCCGCATCGGGATGGTCTTTCAGGACAATCTGCTGCTGCCTCACCTTAACGCGCAGGACAACGTGGCCTTTGCCCTGCGGGTCACCGGGGTGCCGAGGCGCGAGTGGGCCACGCGGGTCGGTGGGGCGCTCCGAACGGTGGGTCTGGAGCACAAGAAGCTGGCCCTGCCGCTGCAACTCTCGCAGGGTGAGCAGCAGCGGGTCGCCATCGCCCGCGCCATCGTGGGCGACCCGCCGCTGCTGCTGGCCGACGAACCCACCGGCAACCTCGACCCCGACAACAGCCGCGAAGTGCTGAAGGTGCTGCAAAACGTCAATCTGCGCGGCACCACCGTGCTGGTTGCCACCCATGCCCGCGATCTGGTCGAGACCTTTCGCCACCGCACCCTGACCCTGCGCCGGGGCAAGCTGGTGCGCGACGATCCGTACGGCGGGTACGCACTGTGAGTCGGAGTGAGTTCGTCAAGAACCAGGTGTTTTCAATTTGGGGTGTGGAAGGGCATTCGCTGCACTTGCCCACCCGTCGTGAACGGACGCCACTCTCTACCCCATCCCCAACCCTCGCCGCTCCCGCGACGCGTTCCTTTAAAGAGAGAGGGAGCTCAGTACCCCGCACCCCATCACTCTCTGGGTTGATGACCAGTCTCAAGAAGATATTGGAAACGCATTTTAAGGCTATCAAGACGGGTCACCAGATCTGGAGAGCTGAGTTTCCGCTCCAGCAGGTCAGGCCGTGAACTTTCATTTCCGCGAGGCGATGCTGCAAATGCGCGGCAATTTCACCGCGACCTTTTCCACCCTGATCACCATGACGCTGACCCTGCTGATGCTGGGCTTCGTGGTGCTGCTGACCCTCAATGTGGACCGTACCCTCTCGCAGCTCGAATCGCAGGTCGAGATCGCCGCCTTCCTGAGTGACAATGCCGATACCCAGGCGCTGACCCGGACGGTGCGCGACCAGCCGCAGGTCACCGAGGTCAAGCTGGTGGGCAAGGCGCAGGTGCTGAGCGAGATGAGCCGCGACTACCCTTACGCCGAGGAAGCGGCGACGCTGGCAGGTAATCCCTTTCCCGATACTCTGCGGCTGCGGGTGGCGCGGGTGGAAGACTCGCGGGCGGTGGCCCAGCTGGTCCGCAAGCTGCCGGGCGTCACTGATGTGGAGTACGGCGCGGGCTACGTCGACCAGACAGTCAGAACACTCAGCACCGTGCGTGGGGCCGGGTACGCGCTGGTGGGGCTGCTGCTCGTCGGCACCCTCTTTAACATTCTCAGCGCGGTGCGGGTCGCCATCTACGCCCGGCGCAACGAGATCAGCGTGATGCGCCTGCTGGGAGCCACACGGGCCTTTATCCGTGCGCCGCACCTGATCGAGGGGGTGCTGCTGGGCCTGCTGGCCGGGCTGATCGCCTCGGGCATCCTGGCTCCCAGCTACCTGGAACTCTCGCTGCGGGTGCAGGAACTCGTGCCGGTGTTGCCGATCATCACCGACCTCGCCACCATCTCGCCCGTTTTGGTGGGACTGTTGTTGCTGGGCGTGCTGGTGGGGCTGGTGGGCAGCCTGTTCGCCACCCGGCGCTACCTGCGGGAACTGGAGTAACGGGTGCCCGCTGCCCACCCCACTTCACCTGTGCGCCGCTGGGCGGCTGGCCTGCTGACACTGGGCCTGCTGGCGGGCAGCCTGGTCATGGCCCAGCAACCGTCTCAGCAACCGGCCCAATCCAAACCGACGCCAGCCAAAGCAGTCCCGGCCAAACCAGTCCAATCCAAACCGGCAGCGGTCAAACCGACTTCGCCCAAGCCCGTCCAGCCCAAACTGACCAGCACCAGTTCAGCCCAGTCGAGTTCAGGACAGTCGAGTTCAGGCCTGGCCAGCCCAGCCCAGCTCAGTCCGCCGCCACCGCCGACCAGCGTGCCCGACCCTTACAACCTGGGCCTGTCCACCACCAGCCAGAAATTGCAGCAGCTTCAGCAGCAGCTCAGCTCGCAACAGCAGCTCAGCACCGCCCAGTTGGCTCAACTCACCACCCTGCGACAAAATATCGCTTCGTTGAGCGCCCAGCAAAAAGACGTGCTGGGCCAGATCGACACGCTGGAAAACCGCATTGCGGCGCTGCAAAACCAGAAACTCAAGCTGGAGCAGTCCATCCGGGGCGCGCTGGCCGATCTGGAGCAGACCAGAGGCCAGGTGGCGCGCACCTCCGAGCGCGTCACGCGCCTGCAAGCTGATGTGCGCCAGCTTCTCGAACTGCTCTACCGCGAACGCAGCGGCCAGTACCTGCGGCTGATCAATCAAGCCAGCAGCCTGTCGGATCTGGTGATTCGCAGCCGCTACGCCAACATGGGCGGCGAGCACAACGTGGCCGTGATCGAGGACCTCAGAACCCAGCGGCGAAGCCTCCAGACCCAGCAGGCCCAGCAGAGCGCCCAGACTGCCCAGCTTCAGGACCTGCGCAGCCAGCAACTCGCCCAGCTCGCCAGGCTGCGTGACGCCCGCAGCCGCCAGCAGGCACTGGTGGCCCGACTCGAAAAGACCCAGGCAGGCAAGCAGGCGCTGGCGCTACAAACCCAGGCCCAGCAAGCCCTCACCGCCCAGAGCATCAACGATCTGGTGGGCGGCATCGTCTCCGAGCGCAGCCGCATCGAGGCCGAGCGGCGGCAGCGTATCGAGGCCGAGCGGGTGCGCCGAGCCGAGGAACTGCGCCGTATTCTGGAAGCCCAGGCGCGCGCCCGCCAGGAAGCAGCCCGGTTGGCGGCCCTGCGCGAGGCCCAGCGTCAGGAGGCGCTGCGTCAGGCCGCGCTGCAACGTGCCCAGGCCCAGGCTGCCGCTGCCGCGCAGGCGCAGGCCCGCTCTGACGCCGAGCAGCGCGCCAGCCAGCAGCGGGCCGCCGCCAACGCCCAGGAACAGAGCAGCTTGCAGTCGCGGGCCAGCCAGATCCAGGCCCAGCAGCAGCAGGCCGCCGTCGAGCTTGCGCCGCTGCCACCTGCCAGTGGGCCGCTCGGCTTTCCGCTGCCCGGCGGCGCGGTGGTCACACCATTCTCGGCCTCGGTGCCCTGGACCCTGATCAGTGGCCCGGCAGGCGCGCAGGCGGTGGCGGCCCAGGGCGGCAACGTGCTGGCCGTCACCAATTACGCCAGTCTCGGCTGGGTGGTGCTGGTCGAGCACAGCCCGGTGCTGGCGACGGCCTATATCGGTCTGGACTCGCCCAGCGTGGACGTGGGCGCGCGGGTGGCGCAGGGCCAGGCGCTCGGCACCATCGGCGGCTCCCCGGTGTTCGGCGCGGGCCGGATGGCCTTTCAGGTGAACCGCATCGCCGCCGACAACAGCCGTCAGGCGGTGCCGCCGACCTTCTGAGCCTGCTGGCAAGTTCCAGTCCAGCATTCAATCAGTCATGGCATCAGCAGGAAGTTACGCTGAACTGCTCCCGGCGTTCTTCCTGCAAGCCGCTTCCCGAGCCGACTTCAGCGGTGAACCGTCACGGTGAGCTGGCCCTCGGCGCTGCGCTTACCCTGCTGGGCAATCACGTTGAGGGTGTACTGCTGCGTGGGGGCCTTGGCCGAGGCGCTCAGGCGCAGCTTGGCCTCGGTGTTGGCGACCACACTGACCGGGTCGAGCACGGCGCTCAGCACCCCGTCCGGCACCTGAACACTGAGCTTGACCGGGCCGAGCGCTGCCACGAAACCGCCGGGCCGCGCCGTCACCTCGACGGTCTCGCCGGGATGCACCGTCACTTCCGGCAGACGGCCTCCCGAGGGCGTACCGAATACGACGTAGCCGCCCGCGCAGCCCACCGTCCGCAGCGCCGAGACGTCGCCCACCCCGAAGGCCAGCGCCGGAAACAGGGACGAGATCGCCATCCCGAAACCCAGCGCCGCCAGCCGGGGACGGCGGCCAAGCTGCGAGGTCGCCAGCGCGATGCCGCCCGGCCCCAGCAGCAGCGGCGGCAGCAGTGCCAGCACGGTATGGCCCTCGCAGGCGGGCAGCAGCGCCCGGCCCAGCGCCCGGACCAGAAAAAACAGCAACGAGCCGAGCACGAAGCCCCCCAGGGTGGCGAGTGGGGCTGAGATCGGCGGACGCAGCATGGTCATGCGGGAGAGCCTAGCGCGGCGGGTGGGGGCCGGTTGTACCTGCTTGTGGGTTTACCACGCCTAACGCTCTTCCTGCGCCAGCTCCACCAAGCGCGTCACCAGGTCGGGATAGCTCAGCCCCGCCGCTTCCCACAGCCTGGGATACATGCTGGTGGCGGTAAAGCCCGGCATGGTATTGACCTCGTTGAGCAGCAGTTCGCCGGTTTCCTCGACGTAAAAGAAGTCGATGCGGGCCAGCCCGGCGCAGTCGAGCGCCTTGAAGGCGACGAGAGCCAGTTCGCGCACCCGCGTGGCCACCTCGGAGGGCACCGGTGCGGGGATATGCATGCTGGCGCGGCCCTCGGTGTACTTGGTGTCGTAATCGTAGATCAGGCCCTCGAACCTCAGCTCGCCCACTGGACTTGCCTGGGGCGCGTCGTTGCCCAGCACCCCGACTTCCAGTTCGCGCGGTTTGTGGGCGGCGGCGGCCTCCACGATCACCCGGCGGTCCAGTGAGAAGGCCAGCGCCAGGGCGGCGCTCAGCTCGCCCGCGTGGGCCACCCGGCTGACGCCCACCGAGCTTCCCAGGTTGGCGGGCTTGACGAACTGCGGAAAGCCCAGCGCCTTCGCTTCCCTCAGGGCCGACTCGGGGTCCGCCGTCCAGGCGTGGCGGGTGATCAGGCGGTAGGCCACCTGCGGCACGCCCGCACTTTCCAGCACCTGCTTGGTCATCACCTTGTCCATGCTGGCGGCACTCCCCAGCACCCCCGACCCCACATAGGCCGCGCCGGTCAGCGTCAGTAAACCCTGCACCGTGCCGTCCTCACCGTGCGGGCCGTGCAGCAGCGGCCACACCACGTCGTAGCCCGCCACCTCGTAGGGCCGCAGTTCATTAGAACTCGGTCGCTCCGGCGTCTCGCCCCGGCCCAGCACCCGCGAAGTCTCGCCCTGGCCCAGCCAGCGGCCCCCCGCGTCGATCACCAGCGGCGTCACGTCGAAGTGCCCGGCAGGCAGAGCGGCCAGCACACTGCGGGCACTCATCAAGCTGACGGCATGTTCACCGCTCTGGCCGCCGCACAGCAGCAGCACGCGGGTCCTGGCGCGGGTCTTATCAGGGGTCGGCAAAGCGTCACGGGAAGCACTCACGCCCGGCAGTATGCCAGCTTGCTGCCGCCTGGGCAGCAGCTTTCGGGCGGGGCCGTGTTGCCGCTCCCGAGAGGTAAACCTATCATGTGTATCATGCTCCTCATACTCACCTGAACCAGCGCGAACGTGACAGAGGTTGCAAGCGTGTCAGGCGGGCATCAGCGGGGCGGGGACTTTCTCATCTTGAACTGAGTCCACCATCATGCATTCGTCTAGACCTTGGGTTATGATGCGCGGGTCTGCACCCGGTCCCTGAACATCTTCTTCACGTTGGTTTGTCCACCGCCGAAGTCAATCCCCTGTTCAGACCACCCCAGCTTCCGGAGGAATACACATGATGAAACCCAAACACGTTACCTTACTTACCGCCCTGCTGCTCGGCTCCGCCGCCCTCGCGGCCACGCCCAAGGATACGCTGGTCATTCAGCAGGCCAGCGACACGCCGACGCTCGATCCGACGGCCAACTACGACACCGCCAGCAGCAACATGGTCGAGAACATCTACGAGACGCTGTGGACTTACAAGGGCAATAGCCTGCGCGCCTTCACGCCGCTGCTGGCCACCGCTGTCCCGAGCTTCACCAACGGCGGCAAGACCCTGACGGTCAGTCTGCGTAAGAACGTCAAGTTCCAGTCCGGCAACGCGTTTACCTGCGCTGATGCCCAGTACACCTTCGAGCGCAATCTGGTGACCAACAGCGCCGAATCCGGCAACTGGTTTCTGGCTGAAGCCCTGACTGGCACCCAGGCCAATGCCAACGACGACAAGTCCGTGACCTGGGACAAGATCAGCAAGTCCGTGCAGTGCAACGCCCAGGGCCAACTGGTCTTCACGCTGCCCAAGGCCGACCCGGCGTTCCTGGCCAAGCTGGCCTTCTCGGGCCAGAGCATCCTGGATAAGCAGTGGGCCATCAAGCAGGGCGAGTGGGACGGCACCGAGAAAACCTGGAAGGACTGGGTCGGCAAAGACTTGCAGGGCAGCAACCTCTCCAAGAACCCCAGCGGCACCGGCGCTTACCAGCTCGTCAGCCGCGACGCCAACGCCATGCTGTTCAAGGCGTTCGCCGGATACTGGGGCAAAAAGCCCGCCATCCAGAACGTGATCGTGCAGAAGATTCCTGAGCTGGCGGCCCGCCAGCAGGCCTTCCTGCGCGGCGACGCCGACCTGATCGAGGCTGGCAGCCGCGCCAATATCGAGGAGCAGCTCAAGGGCAAGCCCGGCGTGGTCGTTGTGGACAACCTGCCGAACGTCGCCGCGACGGGCATCTTCATGAACGAGAATATCAAGACTGTGGACGCGCTGGGCAGCGGCAAGCTCGACGGCAACGGCATTCCCGCCAATTTCTTCAGCGACGCCAACCTGCGCCGGGGCTTTGCCTACTCGTTCAACTATGCCCAGTACATTCAGGACGTGCAGCAGGGCAAGGGCAAGCAGCGCACCATGCTGCTCCCCGATTCGTTCCCTGGCTACGACGCCAAGGTCAAGACCTACAGCTACGACGCGGCCAAGGCCAAGAGCTACTTCCAGAAAGCCTGGGGCGGCGACGTCTGGAAAAACGGCTTTATCCTGAACGCCGACTACCGCGCGGGCAGTGTGGCGGCCCAGACGGCCATGGAAATCCTCAAGAAGAACGTGGAGGCCCTGAACCCCAAGTTCAAGGTCAATCTCAAGCAAAAGCAGTGGTCGGACATGCTCAATGACTCCAAGCAGGGCAAGGAGCCGATGCTCATTATCGGCTGGGCACCCGACTACGCCGATCCTGACAACTTCATGTATACCTTCTACTCCAGTAAAGGCTACTACTTCCCGCGCAGCAACTGGAAGGACGCCGCCGTGGACAAGTGGCTCGATCAGGCCCGCGCCACTGTCAACACTGCCGAGCGCAACAAGCTCTACTCGCAGGTCGCCAACCGCGCCTACGAGCAGGCCCCCTACCTGCTGGTTCCGGCGGGTGTGAACCTCTTCGCCGTGCGCGATAACCTGGTCGGCGCGACGGCGGCCAACTACAACCCGATGCTCGGATCGAGCAGCCTGTTTAACGGCAGCGCCTGGAAAGACCTCAGTAAGAAGTAAGGCGCTTTGCCAGCTTCACGCTAAAAACTGCAAAAGGGGAGCGGACGGTGTGCAGCCGCCGCTTCCCTTTTTGATGTTTCCCGCTTTCGCTGGGCCGAACGCTGAGGTCTTCACCCTTCCGTTAGTTCCGCACACGGGCGATTCAGGCTAGGCCATTTGGCGTAAGTTAGGGGACAGATTATGAATGATTTCTCGGGGTACGGCTATGCTTAACTTCATCATCCGGCGCATTGCCCAGATTCCTCTGGTGATGCTGGCCCTCTCACTGCTGCTGTTTGTCATCATCTTTCAGCTCACGCCCGCCCAGCGTGCCGCCGGGTACATCCGCAGCGAGCAGCAGGCCGCCCAGCTCGACAACATCATCCGCCAGCGCGGCCTGGATAAGCCCTTTCCGATTCAGTACGGCAAGTGGCTGGCCTCCACCGTGCAGGGCGATCTGGGCTTCTCGCGCACCAGCAGCAAACCGGTGCTGGACACCATCGAGGAGCGGCTGCCCAGCACCATCGAACTGTCTCTGTATGCGGGCATTCCCATCGTGTTGCTGGGCATCTGGCTGGGCACCCTGTCGGCGCTCAACAAAGACAGGTTCGTGGACCAGTTTCTGAGGGTCTTCGCGGTGCTGGGCACCAGCTTGCCGAGTTTTGTGCTGGGCATCGTGCTGCTCAAGTTCCTTTACGGCTCGCTCGGCTGGCTGCCGGGACCGGGCCAGGTGGATGTGATCAACCAGTTCGCGGTGCTCGACCCCACCTTCAGGCACTACACCGGGATGCTCAGCGTTGACGCCATGCTCAATGGCCGCTGGGCGGTGGCCGGAGATGTGCTGCGCCACCTAGTGATGCCGGTACTGACCCTGGTGATCATCTTCAGCGCCAACATCCTCAAGGTGATGCGCGCCCAGATGCTCGAAACGCTGACCAGCGACTACGTGCGGACCGCCCGCGCCAAGGGCCTGGGCAGCAAGGCAGTTAACCTCAAGCACGCCCGGCGCAACGCCCTCTTGCCCATCGTCACGCTGACCGGCTTCACCGCCATCAATCTGCTGGCGGGGGCGATCATCACTGAAACCATCTTCGCCTACCCCGGTGTGGGGCAGTGGGTCGGCAGCGCAGCGCAGAACCTCGACGTCCCGGCGGTCATGGGCTTTGCGCTGCTCTCGGCCATTATCGTGGTGGGCATCAGCACCCTCACTGATCTTTTCTACGGGGTGGTGGACCCGCGTGTGCGTTTCGATTGAGCGGGCCGCTGCCCGCGCGCCAGGTCGTCAGCGCCATGAGCCAAGCTCTACTTCAATCAAGGCGGTGATCCTGTGACCACAATCCTCCCCACGTCCACCCCCGAACAAACGCCGGGACGCTTCAAGTCCTTTTTCTCATCGCGCCCGGTGGTCAAGCTGCGGCGCAACAAGCTGGCCGTCGTTGGCCTGATCATGACCTTCATCTTTCTGATGGTGGCTGTGTTTGCGCCGCTGATCGCCGCGCCCAGTCAGGCGGCGGGCGGTAACTGCCTGCGCGACCTGGGCATCACCCGGACCAGCCAGATCTACAACCCGGCGGGCGGGGCCTTCTGGAAAGCGCTGTTCACCGCCCCCGACAGCTGTTACCACACCGAGCGTGAGAGCTTCTCGCCGATTCCCACCCCGCCGGGAAGCGGAGCGTATTTCGGCACCTCGCAGGGCTACGACATCTTCTACGGCATGATCTGGGGCACCCGCGTCATGATGAAGCTGGGATTGGTCATCGTGGCAATCACCCTGCTCACCGGCATCGTCGTCGGGGCGATCAGCGGCTACTACGGCGGCTGGATCGACAACCTGATTCAGCGTTTCATCGACGTGATGCTCTCGCTGCCGAGCCTGGTGCTGACCATCGTGCTGCTGACTGTGCTGGGGCCGAGCATCAGCAGCATCATCCTGGCCTTTTGCCTGACCGGCTGGACCCAGTACGCCCGCATCGTGCGCGGCGACATTCTCAGAACCCGCAATCTGGAATTCGTGGACGCCGCCCGCAGCCTGGGCGCACGCGACTTCCGGCTGATCTTCAAGCACGTGCTGCCCAACTCGGTGGCCTCGGTGCTCACCATCGCCATTCTCGACCTCGGCACCATTCCGCTGAGCATCGCCGCGCTCTCCTTCCTGGGCATCGGCCTGCCGGTGGGCTACACCGACTGGGGCCAGTTCATGAGCTTTGCCCGCGCTTGGATGGACAACCAGTACTGGTACGTGACAGTGTTGCCTGCCACCTTCATCATTCTGTTCAGCCTCGGCTGGAACCTCTTCGGTGACGCGGTGCGCGACGCCTTCGATCCGCGCACCCGCTGAACAGCTGACCCGCTCAGATTGTCACCGATCCCCCCGTTACAGGGGGGCTTTTTCGTGTGCCAGACGGCAAATACCCACATCAAACCCAGATCAAATCGGGACTGATTCGGCGCACAATATAGCCACCTTATGAAACGCCTGCTGCTGCTCGCCCTGGCCCTGAGCCTGACGCCCCCGGCTTTCTCGCAGACCCCCTCACCGCTGCTGGAGTCGGCGGCCAAGCGCGTGGGCACCAGTTCCAGTTCGCCCGCTGTCAGTACCCCGAGCAGCACGGCCCTCCACTCGCCTGCTCAGGACATCTTCGACGAGGTCAACGAGCTGATTCAGGACCAGTACGGCGGCCTCAGCACGGTGGACCGCTCGGCGCTGACCAGGGACTATCAGGCTCGGCTGACGGCGGTGTGCGCCACCGACCCGGCCAGTTGCGCCGCCGAGAAGGCGTTCCCGGTGGTGTCGGCGGAAGTCACCGCGCTGGGCGACGACCACACCTTCTTTCAGGATCCGAGCGACTACCAGGATTTCATCACCAGCGCGACCGGCGGCAACCGGTTGCAGTTTGGTGTGCGGCTGGCGACCCTGGACGGCGAGAGCCGCCTGGTGCTCGACGTGATTCCCGGCAGCGCCAGCGAGGAAGCGGGCCTGAAGCGCGGCGATGTGCTGCGGACCATTGACGGCCAGCCCTACAGCTACGCCGCCCTCAAGACCGCCAAGGAGGCTGGGAAGCCCATCGCCCTGGGTCTGGAACGGCTCGGCACGCCGGTCACGGTGACGCTGGCCTCGCGCGAGAGCAGTTCACGCGACCTGCCGCGCCTGAGCTTCCTGAATGCGCCGGACGGTCAGCCCGGCAAGGTCGCCCTGCTGAGAATCCCCACCTTTCTGTCGGGCGGCAGTGTGGCCCAGACGGTGCACGATGAGGTGCGCTCGGCCCAGGCCCAGAACGCTTCGGGCATGATCGTGGATCTGCGCGGCAACACCGGGGGCGATCTCAGCGAGTGTGACGGTGCGGCCAGCGCCTTCGTGCCGATGTTCACCCGCCTCTCGAAGATGGCCCAGGGATCGAGCCGCACAGTGGTGCGCGGTGGCGCGCGGCTCGACGACGGGCGCATTCGCAGCAGCGTGCAGAGTCCGGCGCTGTGGACCGGCCCGCTCACCGTGATGGTGGACGGCGGCAGCGCCTCGTGCAGCGAATTCTTTGCCTACGAACTTCAGTACGCCAAGCGCGCCACCATCATCGGCGAGGCGACGGCGGGTGTGGGGAACACCGCCACCCGCGTCTTCCCGCTCGACAGCGGCGCGGCCCTGCAACTGACCATCCTCAACTACGCCAAGCCCGACGGCACGCCCTACCCGGTGCGGATCAAACCTGATGTCAGCGCCACCACCGACCTCAACGCGCTGAGCAAGGGCAACGACACCCTGCTGACTGCCGCCGCCCTGACCCTCAAGACGGCCCCGGTCCTGGGCAACGGCGACGCGCAGCGCAGCGTCAACTGAGCCGACTCAGCGTCTGTAGATTTTGAAACGGGCTGTCAGGTCGAAGGTGGCGCAGGGCGCTTCCCCGGCCTGCAGCGGCGAGGCGCAGACGGTCAGCTTGCCGCCTGCGCCCAGGGTGTCGGGTGTGCGCTTCCCGGCCAGGTCGCTGAGCTTGCCGAAGCGGCCCACCAGCTCCAAATGGTCGTAACTCGCCGAATCCAGTGCCAGGTGTAGCGGGTCGCCGCCGGGATTGACCAGCGGCGCGAGCGGCAGCCACTGGCTCTTGCCCTTGTCGCCTCTGACCAACAGGGTCGCCGAGACGCGTGGGATGATGAAGAACGTGCGCCTGCCTGGCCAGCGTTCGCGCAGCGCCAGCGGCCGCAGCTGGCACTGGCCGTAGTCCTCGTCGGGTAGGGCAAAATCCACCCGGTCCACCTTGAAATGGCTGTCGGTGCAGATGAGGCTGATCTTCTCGCGCGGCACCGTGAAGGTGGCGGCCTGGGCACACAGCAGGAGGGTCAGCGAAAGGCAAGCGCCGAGCCGGAGCAGACACGAGGATGGGTTCACTTTGCTCCCGAAGTTACTGGATGAGTTGGGCCTGGATGCTGTCTGTCGGCGGGCTGTACGCGCAACTGAAGTCGGCGCGGCCCGAGAAATTGGAACTGGAGACGACCCAGCCGTCCCAGCGCTTGCCGTCGGTGCTGGAGGTGATCTGGCGGGCCGCTTCCTGGGTATCCGGGAACTGGGCGGCGAGCTGGCCGAGCTGGGAGAGCAGTGCGCGCTCGCAGCGCTCGATCAGGGCGCTGGAGGCGATGCCGCCGGAGAGGTCGTCGGGCATGGGCGGCTGACGCATGACCAGGAAGGCGAGGGCCGCCGCCGTCCACAGCAGCCCGCCGCCCAGCACCCAGCGCCAGCGCCAGGGGCGGGCACGCTGCGCCGCCCGGACCTCGGCCCGGTAGGTTTCGCGGGCGCGGACGTGGGCTGAGCACTGCCGGGCTTCTTGCTCAGCCTGCTCCAGTGCCCGCTCCTCGGCCAGAATCTGCTGTTTCTCGTCCGAACTCAGCATTCCTGCATGGTAGCAAGTGACTCATCTGAGTACAATGAGCAAGATACTCATATAAAAGTCAACCGCCCATCATCGAGGCGGGCGGTTGACTGCGGATTGGTATTGAACCAGGCTTACTTGGCGACGCCGGTGGCCCGCAGCTCGCGCACCACCGTCACCTGCACCTGGCCGGGATATTCCATATCCTGCTCGACCCGCCCGGCGATCTCGCGGGCCAGCAGGGTGGCCTGGGCGTCGCTGACCCGCTCGGGGGACACGATGACCCGCACCTCGCGCCCGGCCTGGATGGCGTAGGCCGAGCTGACACCGGGAAACGACACCGCGATCTGCTCCAGGGCTTCGAGCCGCTTGATGTAACTCTCCAGCTCCTCGCGCCTGGCTCCTGGCCGGGCCGCACTGATGGCGTCGGCGGCGGCCACCAGCACTGAGTAGAGTGTCTCACCGTTTTCCGGGTCGTGGTGGTGGGCAATCGCGTCGATGACCTCGGGCGGCTCAGAAAAGCGGCGACCCAGGTTGATGCCGATCTCGACGTGGGTGCCTTCGATCTCGCGGTCGATGCTCTTGCCCACGTCGTGCATCAGCCCGGCGCGGCGGGCGAGTGAGGCGTCCAGGCCCAGCTCACTGGCCATGATGCCGGTCAGGTGGGCCACCTGCACCGAGTGCTTGAGCACGTTCTGGCCGTAGCTGGTGCGAAAGTACATCCGCCCCAGCAGCTGCATGATGCCGGGTTTGAGGCCCAGCACACCCGCCTCGATGGCCGCCTCCTCGCCCTGGGTGTGAATGAACGACTTCATCTCGTCCTGGGCTTTGTGGACCATTTCCTCGATGCGGGTGGGGTGAATGCGCCCGTCCTGTACCAGTCCCTCCAGAACATGCTTGGCGACCTCGCGCCGCACCGGGTTGAATGAGCTGAGAATCACCGCCTCGGGGGTGTCGTCGATGATCAGGTCCACCCCGGTCAGCGACTCGAAGGCGCGGATGTTGCGGCCCTCGCGCCCGATGATGCGGCCTTTCATCGCGTCGCTCGGAATCGGCACCACACTGACGCTCATGGCCGCCGACGTCTCCGAGGCGCTGCGCTGGATCGCCTGGGCGATCACGTGGCGGGCGGTGCGCTTGGCCTCGCCACTGGCCCGCTCGATCATGGCCTTGACCCGGATGGCCTTTTCCTCCTCGAGTTCGGCGTCGAGGTGAGAGAGGATCTGCTCTCTGGCCTGCTCGGCGCTGAGGCCTGCCACCTCGTAGAGCTTGAGGTCAGCCTGCCGGAGCCTGTCGTGAAGCTGGCTTTCGTCGGCGGTGAGGCGTTCCTGGTGGTGCTCCAGGCGTTCTTCGAGCTGATCGAGCTTGTCGCCGCGTGCGTCGAGTTGCTCGGCGCGGCGATTGAGGCGCTCGATCTCGCGCCCCAGATCCTCGCGCTCACGGCGGGTGTCGGCCCGCTCGGTCTTGAGGCTCTCGCGCTCACGCGCGGCGTCCTGAATAAGCTGGTCGCGCTGACTGGTGGCCTGCAAGACCATCTGGGCGGCGCGCTCGGAAGCGTCCTGAACAAGTTTGCTGGCGTCGCTGCGCTGACGCTCGGCGTCCTGGCGGCTGCGGGCGGCCTCGGCCTCGGCGTCCTGGCGCACGCGCCCCGCCTCGGCCTGAACCGCCACACGAATCTGCTCGGCCTGAAGCTGAGCTTCCTTCACGGCGCTGTCTTCGAGCACCTGACGCTGCTGCCGACCACGCGGAAATCCAGTGACGTAGCCGCCGACCAAACCCACCAGGAGCGCCAGGATGACAAACAACACGGTCATAGTGGCTCCTTTAAACGAAAGTACTGCTGAGAAAAACAAAAACGGGTACGCCCCGCCTGCTGCCTGACGGCAACTGCAGTCTCCCCACGTTCAATTGCGCGGCCCCCGCCCGGAGAAACCCGGAGAGCCGAAAACGAAATCGAGGCGGACGAAACCGGCACCCACCGAAAAGACATTCCTGCGGCGTGCCTGGCTGCCCCCCAGAGGAGCGGGGCGGCCAGGCCCACCTTCAACCATTCTTGAACAACGGGGCCGAAACGAAAAAAGGCTTCCGACCCAGGCGTCAGTCTAGTACGGATCAGTGAGCGCCCCCGGTTGTCCACCGCACAACCACCCGCACGGCCATCCACCGGTCAGCGAGAATGGAGGCAGTCTGCCCCTGCTGGCCCCGCTATCATGCCCGGCATGACGCCCGACTCCCCACTTTCTTCCCAGCACCCCCACGCTGAGATACCCCGCGTGGGTGACAAGCAGGACAAGGCCGAAGGGGTGCAGCGGATGTTCGCCGACATCGCGCCGCGCTACGACCTGCTCAACCGGGTGCTGAGTTTCGGCATTGATAAGAGCTGGCGGCGGGCGGCGGCCAGCGAGGCGTTGCTGCTCGGTCCGGCCCGGTTGCTCGATGTGGCCACCGGCACCGGCGACTTCGCCATCGAACTCAAGCGCCGATCTCCAGAGACCCACATCACCGCCTCGGATTTCGTGCCGCAGATGTTGGACATCGGGCGGAAAAAGGCCCAGGCCCGGCAACTGGACATCATGTTCGAGGAAGGGGACGCCCTCAAGCTGCCCTACCCTGACGCCAGCTTCGAGGCACTCACCTGCGCCTTCGGCTTTCGCAACTTCGCCGATTACGGGCGCGGCCTGGCGGAATTCTGGCGGGTGCTGACGCCCGGCGGACGGCTGGTCATCCTGGAATTTCCGCCGCCTGCCGGGGGCCTCTTCGGCAGCGTTTTCCGGTTTTATTTCAGGCATATCCTGCCGCGCATCGGCGCGCTGGTGAGCGGCAATGCCGGGGCCTACACCTACCTGCCCGAGAGCGTGCTGGCCTTTCCCGACCCGGCGCGGCTGGCCCGGCTGATGCAGGCCACTGGCTTTCGCACCCGCTACCGGTTGCTCAGTGGGGGCATTGCGGCGATTCACGTGGGGACCAAGCTGGGGTCGGCGGGCTGGGAAACACTTTAAGCTGGGCAGATGAACCGCGCCGCCGCCCTGCTTTTTCTGACGCTTTCTCTGGCCCTCGCTGCACCTGCCCACGACCCCGTCCACGATCTCTCGGTGGACGGCTGGGCCTCGCAGCGGGCCACCCACCTCAGCCTTCAGGTGGACGCCTACGACGCCTCACGCCACGCCGGGCTCCCGCTGCTGCAAAATATCGCTCGCTTACTGCCGCAGGGATCAGCAGGCGTGACGGTGACGTGTCAGGCTGGCGAGCAGAGCATCACCGTGCAGACCGATCAAAGCGGTCACGCCCGCTGCGATCTGGCCGCGACAGGAACAGTCAGGGTCAGCCTGGCGAGCGGCGAGTCGCTGATGCCCGACATTCCCAGCCTGCCCGACGCTCCCGTGACCATCATCAGCGACCTCGACGACACCGTGCTGATCACGGGGGGGCCGCAGGGCCGCGCCCTCGCCACTTTCCTGAACGCCACCGTCAGCAACCGGGCCGCTTTTGCCGATATCGCGCCGCTGTACCGCGACTTCGCAGCGCGGGGTTTATCTATCGTCTACCTCTCCAACAGCCCGCTGGGACTGAGCGACTTTCTGCGCACGGTGCTGCCTGCGCGGGGCCTGCCGAACGGCCCGCTGCTGCTGCGCCCATTGGACTGGAAGTCGCTGACCGCCTCAAAGAGCTTCAAGACCCAATCGCTGAACGAACTCGCCGCCGATTTGCCGGGCCAATTTCTGCTCATCGGCGACACCGACCAGAAAGACCCGGAAGTCTACGCGGCCTTCGCCAGATCGCATCCTGGCAGAGTGGTGGGCATCGCCATCCGCGACGTGTCGGGGGCGGGGCGGCGGGCCGAGGTCGGGGGTTTGCTGGCGAATATCGGTGTTCGGGTGGTCCTCAGCCCGGAGGCGTCGGCCTTCGCCTCACTCGTCCGCTGAGTCTGGCTGGGCTTCCTCCCTGGCCTGCGCCCGCAGGACGGCCTGACGCAGCAGCCGGATCTGGCCCCGGTCACTCAGCTCCTCTTCCATGACGTGAAACCAGATCCAGTGGTGGTTCATGTCGGTAAAGCCCGGCAGCGTCAGGCGCTCGGCGAGCCAGGCGTCATCTCTTCTGGCGAGTTCGGCGAGTGTGCCGCGCCTCACCTCCTCCAGCTCGCGCAGCAACTTCTCCAGCGATTGACGGGGCAGCACCGGGCCATGTTCGCCGTAGGTCATGGCTCCCAGGTAAGGGGCGTAGTCCGGTACGTCCTCGGCAAACGGGTCAGTGCCCTGAAAGGAAATGTACTGATACGCCCGCTCGGCGGCGGTCCGGTGCGCGAGTTGCAGGGCAACGGAATGCGGAAAGTCCGGGTAGGTGGTGTTCAGCTCGGCCCGGTCCATGCCCTCCACAGCTTGCAGGGTGGTGAGGCGTGCGTAGGTGAGCATCTCCACCAGCACGCCGATGTGCGGCGAGTAAGCAGGCTGCGGATCAATGCGCAGCGCCCGCGCCCAGGCTTCGGGAGTGGGAGTCGTCATTGCTTCAGCGCCTTGCGGATCAGCCGGATCTGGCCCCGGTGGCTGACCTCGTCTTCCATGACATGAAACCAGGCCCAGTGGTGATTCGGATAATCGAAATCAGGCGCACTCAGGCGTGAGGCCAGCCAGGTATCGCCTCGCCCAGCGAGTTCGGTCAGGGTTTTCGTGCGAACTGCGTCCAGATCGGTCAACAGCTCGTCTAGCGTGCGGCCCCGCACCTTCTCGCCTTTCTTGCCAAAGGTCATAGCCCCGATGTAGGGCGCGTACTCAGCATATTCGGCGACGTTCTCGTGCATCGGATCAACGCCCTCAAAACTCAGGTACTGGTACATCCGGTCGGTGGCGGCGATGTGGGCCAGCAGCATGCCGATGGAATTGGTGAAGTTGGTGGGCACGGCGTCCAGCTCGTCCATACTCAGACCGTCCACCGCTTGCAACGTCGTGAAGCGGGCATACGCCATCATCTGCACCAGTGCGCCGATGTGGGGCGTGTAGGGCGGCTGGGGTTCTATACGGAAGTCCTCTTCCTGCATCCGGCGGGTCATGACGGCAGTCTAACAAGGGTGTTACTTCTGGCAATCCAGCCGCACCCGGAAGCTGGGCGTGGGGGTGGTATAGGTCACGCCGGAACTTGTCGCCGCCGCGATGCTGGGATCGATCTCGACCAGGAGTTTGGACGGCTGGGCCAGGCTGGGCAGGGCGTCGTCGGCATAGAAGGGAATGTTGAAGGTCATCCCGGCGGCCTGCGGCAGCTTGCGGTACTTGAGCTGCTGGAGGTTGTCGGAGGTCAGTGTCGTCCCATCGGCCAGCACCAGTGTGAACTCCTTGAGGCCGGTGTTGAGGGCGTCGATGCTGCGGGCCGTGCCGTTTTTCCACTCCAGATTGAGTATGTAGCCGGGGTGGGTGCCGTATTCGAAGCCTGGCTTGAACGACCTGACGGTCATGCGCCAGACGCCGTTGAAGAGGGTCTCGTTCATGCAGCCTTCCAGCGAGGCTTTCTGGTTGGCTCCGCCGGGCGTGGTGGCCGTTGTTGAAGTCGCCGCGCCGCCCAGCGTGAGCGTGGTGCCCTTGAGGCTGCTGCCGATGCCCAGCAGCTTCAGGGCCGAGAGCGGCACATAGGTCTGACCATTCACCACGATGGCGGGAGCGGGGGCCACCTGGCCGTTGACGATGATGCTGTAGGTGCCGGCGGCCTGAGCGCCGGACAGGAGCAGGGCCAGGGCGAGCGGAACAAGTCGGTTCATGGGAAACCTCCTGCTGAGCAGAAATGATTGAAGTATTTGTCATAAAAGTCTCAAGATTTTTATGACCGAGCGGAGCGAGTGAAATACATGCTGGAGCAGGTGGGAGCGGGCAGGCGTCCCCAGGGGCGTCCGTTCTGCCCAAGACAGTGGAATTGGTGGAGTGCTTTTCTACACCAATGAAACGGACAGATGCTCTAGGGCCGGAAGGCTGCCTTCACCGCGTCCAGCAGCGGATCGCGCTGACCGGCGGGTTTGTTGCCGAAGTGGGCCTGGCCCAGCGTCCAGATGATGGTGCCGCCGAGTCCCTTCTCGCGGGCGTAGCGGCCCTTCTCGGCGATGGACTGTGCGTCCTCGTAGCTGACGAAGGTGCACTTGTCTGTGCCCAGCGGCGTGGCTGAACTCAGGTACGGCACCTTGGCGGCGGCGTCCCACTTCCTGGCGGCGGGCGTGAAATAGCCACTCATCAGGGTGGTGTAACTCATCTGGCCGTCGTCGGCAGCGATTTTCATGCCCGCCGCATTCTGGTTCGGCCCGAGGACGCCCTGGTAACACAGCCCGTAAAAGCCGATACCCAGGCCCAACTTGCTGGCCGGAACACCCGCCGCCAGGTACGCCTTCACGCTGCTGTCCACGCTGCTGGGCGTGCTGTCACTCTCGCCCATCAGCGCCGAGGAGTGCCACGACTTCCAACCCTCGTACACGCCTGCCATGCCGTAGCTCATGATGTTGAGCCGGTCAACGGTCTGGGCCAGGTCGGCGTAACTGGGCCGCGCCTCGTCGGCGGGAAAATTTGAATTGACGAAATTGACCGGTACGGTCAGCAGCAGGTCTGGTTTGGCTGCCTTCAGACTCACGGCCAGCGCCTTCAATGGGGCGTCGTCGGCGCTCGCCACCGGCTCCCAGTCGAGGTCCACGCCGTCAAAGCCGTAGTCCTGCACCAGAGTCAGGATGTTCTGGACGAACACTTGCCGCTTGCCCGCCGACGCCGCACCCACGAATCCGGCGTGCTCGCCCGCGCCGCCGAGCATCAATAGGGCCTTGACGTTATGGGCATGGGCCTGCTGCACCATGCTTTTGGCCCAGGCCGGGCCGCCCACCGCGTCGATGTCAAAGGTCGTGTTGAGGCTGCCGTCGGCGTTGGGTGTGGCGCGGCCCACGGCGAGGTGGGTCAGCGAGGCCCAGTTCAGTTCGCTGGGCGGCAGCAGATCGCGCTCGTAGCCCACCGCGTAGCCCATCACCCAAGCGCCCGAAACGGGGTTGGTGGTGTCAGTCGGGGTCGTGGAAGAAGGAGTGGAGGGGGAGCTGGCAGACCCGCCGCAAGCGCCCAGTGTGAGAACGAGCGAGAGGGCCACAACGGATAAGGGGGCGGGGTGCGGCATGGTTTCTCCTGTCATTCTGGATGTGGGGCACGGCGGGCTTCGGGGTTCAGTTTATGCCGGATCTGAGGCGGGGCAAGACTGGATCTCAATCTTGCCCTCCTCCCGCTTACTGGGCGATGCGGGAAGCAGCTTGTGCGTTGTCGTCTATGGCTTGCTGGCGCACTGCCGGAACCACGCAGACCGCGTCACCCTGGAAGGCGTTGCGCCACACAAAGCCGCCGACGCAGGAGTTGGAGCCGTAGGGGCCGTTGGGATCGCGTCGGGAGGCGGCCCGTGAGTTGTCGTAAGCCGTCTGCTGGCGCACCTGGGGGGTCACGCAGACGTGGTCGCTGGGAATTGCCTCACGCCAGACGTAGCCACTGAGGCAGGTGTCGGGGCCGGAAGCCAGTGGGGCCGGGGCGAGCCGATTGGCCGCCTGGGCGTTGTCGTTGCGGGTCTGTTGGCGCACCGCCGGAACCACGCAGACTGCGTCTCCCTGGAAGGCTTCGCGCCAGACGTAGCCGTTCACACAGGAATTGGAGCCGGAGGAGGCGTTGGGATCGCGGCGAGACCCGGCCTGCGAGTTGTCGTAGGCGGTCTGCTGGCGCACCTGGGGGGTCACGCAGACATGGTCGCTGGGAATCGCCTCGCGCCAGACATACCCGGAAGCGCAGGTGTCGGGGCCGGAGGTGCCAGCGGCCTGGGCGGGGCTGGCCAACATGGAGAGGGTGAGCAGGGCGGGGGCAGCGGTCACCAGGACTTTCAGGATGCTGTTCATGTCATTTCTCCTTGGGGTGTTTCAGGGGCTGTATCTCGGGAGTGGGCGGGTGGCCGCTGGGTTTCTTCTGAAGCTCCTCAAGCGTAGAAGGGGGACTGTCCCGTTGTCTTGAGGCTGGATTTGTCCCGGTTTCTGGGACAAGGGGCTTTCTTTCGGCGTCCCTGTCCCAGTTGGTGTCTCAGTCAAAGCGCACGGAAGCGGGCACCAGCTTCCACAGCTGGCAGGCACCGTCGGCGTAGGTCGAGCCGGGGTTGAGGCCCATGCTGGTGGAGCAGTGGTCGGCGTCCAGGAACTGGCCGTTGATCTTGAGTTGCAGCCGGTTCCAGCCGCCGCCCGCCGGAACGAGTCTCCAGAGTTCGCACGCGCCGTCGGCGTAGGTGGAGCCAGGGTTGAGCGTCACCGGGCTGGCGCAGTGGTCGGCGTCCAGATACTGGCCGTTGCTCTTGAGCTGAATGCGGTAGTAGCCGTCTCCGTTGGGGATGAACTTCCACAGCTGACACGCGCCATCGGCGTAGGTGGAGCCGGGGTTGAGGCTGAGGGTGGCGGTGCAGTGGTCAGCATCGAGGTACTGGCCGTTCACCTTGAGCTGAAGGCGGTAATACTGCGCCGAAGCGGACGAGGCGGCGCTCAGAGAGAGGGCGGTCAGGACGCTGGCGGCGCTGAGGAGCAGGGTCTTGTTCATGGCGGGACTCCTTGAAGCGGTTAGGGAAGGCGGGGAGAGGACAACGTCGTCTGGGACTTGCTTTTGGCTGGGCGAATGGCTGGCCTCCTTTGCCGACGAAAGGTCTGTGGCTGCTGCGCTTGAATGCAACTGCGCTTAAGTGGAACGGTTGAACTGACCAGACCTTAGGTGTGGTGGTGTCCTGTTGTCTTGAGACCGTTCTTGTCCCAGAAGCCGGGACACCGCGCTCCCTCGGCAGCGGGACACGGCGCGGGGCATACTCAGCTCATGCAGGTTCGCCCGCCCCTCGTGTCCACGCCCGGCAGCGCCCGGCGGCTTTTGTGGGCGCTCGAGACGTGGGTCTGGCCCGCCCTGCTGCTCGTCGGCAGCGCTGCCCTGATTTCCGGCGCGCTGCACCCGCGCTGGCTGGACCTGGTCTGGCAGGTGCGCGACCTCACCGACACCCAGTGGCCCGCTGCCTTTACCCGGTTGCGGCTGTGGCTGGACGGTGCCCAGACCGGGCTGGCTGCCCTCAGCGCCGCGTTGCTGCTGACGGTGGGGGGGCGGCAGCGCTACCCGGCGCTGCTGGGCGTGCTGGGGGTGGGGCTGGCGTCCAGTCAGTTGTGGCCCGTTCCGGCAGGCGGACTGCTCAGTTTCTGGCTGCTGCTCGGTGCGGCCTGGCTGTGGGGACTGTCGGACTTGAGGCGGCTGGAGCGCCCCCAGCGGGTATCCCGCGTGGTGCTGTGGGGCTACGGCAGCGTGCTATTGACGCTGCTGGTCTGGACTTTCGGGGTTGTGCCGCTGGAATTGTCGGGGGCAGCCCTGGACCGCGTGCCACCGGGCCTACTTTGGAATGAACTGATCCGGCCCGGCGTGCGCGATCTGGGCCTCGCGGCGCTGCTGCTGTGTGCGGTGCTGGCCTACGCCGAGCAGTCGCCGGGCGCGGTGCGCGGCGGCCTTCTGCGCGGACTGGTCTTCGGCGGCCTGAGCCTCGGTACCGCCCTGCTGTTCAGTGTGGTCGTCGGCGGCTTCAGTGCCCTGCTGCATACCTCGGGCACGCTCTGGCCGTCTCTGGTGGCGGCGGGGCTGGTCGCGGCCCTGATTGAACCGGCCCGCAGCGCCCTGAGCCGCAGCCTGCGCCGGTTGCTCTACGGCGAGCGCGACGACCCTTCAGGCGTGATGCAGGGACTGGCCCGGCAGCTGGAAAGCTCCGGCGGGGCCGCGCCACTCAGGACAGGTCTGGAAAATGCCCTGGCGGGTGTGGCCGCCGCGCTGAGGTTGCCGTTTGTGGCGCTGCGCTTCGCAGACGGGGAAGTGTTGAGCTGCGGTCAGCTTCCCGCGCAGCCGCCTGAAATCCTGCCGCTGACCGCTCAGGGCGAATTCATCGGCACGCTGGAGGTGGCCCGCCGCACCCAGCGCGAGGCGTTCAGCAAGGCCGAGTGGGCGCTGCTGGAAGGGGTGGCGCGCCAACTCGCCGTCTCCGCCCACGCCTGGCACCTGGCCGAGCAGCTTCAGGCCTCGCAGGACCACCTGATCCGGGCTGGTGAGGAGGAGCGCCGCCGCCTCAGGCGTGACCTTCACGACGGTCTGGGGCCATCATTGGCGGGGCTGGGCCTCAAGCTGGAGGCCGCCCGGCTGCTGCTGACCCGCTCGCCCGAGCGGGCCGCCGAGCAGCTCTCGGCCCTGCGGGAAGAGGTGCAGGAGAGTGTCAGCGAGGTGCGCCGGTTGGTCCACGATCTGCGCCCGCCCAAGCTCGATGATCTGGGTCTGGTCGGCGCGCTGGAAGAGTTGCTGGTCGGAGTGCGGCAGACCGGGCTGGACGCGTCCCTGGAACTAAAGCCGTTGCCGCCGCTGGGTGCGGCGCTGGAAGTCGCCGTCTACCGCATCGCCCAGGAAGCCCTGACCAACGTGATGAAGCACGCGCGGGCCAGCCAGGTCAGCCTTTCCCTGAGTGCGGCGGATGGCCTGCTGACGCTGGAGTGCCGTGACGACGGCGTGGGCCTGCCTGACGTACGCGAACCCGGCGTCGGCTCGCGCTCGATGCGTGAGCGGGCCGGGGCGCTGTCTGGTACGCTGGAGCTGGCGGCGGCCCCGGCGGGCGGTACATTGGTGCGTGCCCGCCTGCCGCTTGCCGCCGTGCGCCCTGGTGTTTAAGTTCCTGAGATCAAAGGTGGTCTATGTCCACTGATCCGCCTCTGAATCATCCCATCCGCGTCCTGATCGCCGACGACCACCGCCTGTTCCGCGAGGGGCTGAAAGTGCTGCTCAGCGTGACCGACCATCTGGAGGTCGTGGGCGAGGCCGAGAATGGACAGGCCGCGCTTGAGCTGGCCACCCAGCTTGGGCCGGACGTGATCATCATGGATATTCAGATGCCGCTGCTCAGCGGGCTGGAAGCCACCAAGCGGATTCTGGCCCTGCATCCTGACGTGGGCATTCTGGTGGTCAGCATGTTCGAGGACGACGACAACGTGTTCGCAGCCATGCAGGCGGGCGCACGCGGCTACCTGCTGAAAGGTGCGGCCCCTGAGGAGTTGCTGCGCGGCATCGAGGCGGTGGCGCAGGGCGAGGCGCTGTTTGCGCCCAGCATTGCCAGGCGGCTGATGAGCTACTTCAGCCGCCCCACCAAACTCCCGCCCACCGTGCTGCCGGAACTCACCGAGCGCGAGCGCGAAATCCTCTCGCTGATCGCGCAGGGTGACACCAACCCGAGAATTGCCCGTCACCTGGAGCTGGCCGAGAAGACGGTGCGAAACCACATCACCAGCATCTTTTCCAAGCTGCAAGTCGGCAGCCGCGCCGAAGCGGTGCTGAGGGCCAAAGAGGCGGGCTTGTGAGGTGGCTGCTGACTGCGGCGCTGTTGGCTTCTCTCTCCACGTCGCAGGCCCAGACTTTGCAACTGGGGCGCGGCGTCAATCTGGAAGGTTGGCTGGATCAGACCCAGTTTCAGCCACTGGATGAGGCCAAGCTCGGTCAACTCAAAATGATCAGGGCCGCCGGATTCGACTTCGTGCGGCTGATGGTCAACCCCAACACCCTGATTGCCGCCGTAAACAGCGCCGCTGAACCGTTCGCCTCGCTGACGCGGGTGCTTAAAGCGGCCCAGCAGAACAAGCTCAAGGTGCTGCTGACCCTGTTTGACGAGGCACCGACCAAGGACGCCGTGATCGCGGGCGGCAAGGCCAGAGACACCTACCTGGCGCTGCTGGAAAAGCTGGGCGGGGTGCTTGCCGCTTCCGATCCGCGCATGGTGGGGCTGGAACCGATAGACCAGCCCGGAGCCTGCGATCTCGCGCCCGCCGCCTGGACGCAACTCGAAAGTCAACTCGTCGCCGCCGTTCGCCGCAGCGCGCCCAGGCTTACCCTGGCCGTGACTGGCCCGTGCTACTCCGATTACTACGGCCTGACCACCCTGAGGCCACTGGCCGATGCCAATCTGATCTACAGCTTTCAGTATGTGGAGCCGCTAATGTTTACTCAGCAAGGCAACCCGACCAATAGCGCGTGGAGCTACTTTGCGGGCGTGCCGTATCCGCTTGATAAAAGCAGATTGCCCGCGCTGCTGAGCACAATTTTGAAGGCCACGCCCGCCGCGTCCAGGGCGCTGGTCAAGAAGGAATTTGAAGCGCGTACTGTCGGTAGTTTCGATCAGGCGGCCCTCGCGGGCCAGATCAATCTGGTGTCCGGCTGGGCGCAGCGCAGCGGCGTAAAGGTGCTGCTGAGTTCGTTCGCCGTGCACCGGAGCGCTCCCCCTGCGGACCGTCTGCGCTGGCTGCATGACGTGCGGATGGCGGCTGAGGCGCAGAAAATGGGCTGGGCGGTGTGGAGCTGGGAGAGTCCCTACGGGTACGGGGTGACCGAGCAGGGCAAGCTGCTACCTGAGATGAAGAAGGCGCTGGGGCTGCCCTAACGACTGGGTGCGAGCTGCTCCTTGACGTCTTGCACGGCTTTTGCATCGCCCGCTTCACTGAACGCTTCCAGAGCGGCTTGCCAGTGGGCCGTGGCCTTGCTACGTTCATCTTGCGCGGCGTACCAGTCGCCCAGCCCGCGCTCGCCGCAGCCCAGAGCCACCAGATCACCAGACGCCTGCTGCGCCTGAACGGCCTGCTCGAAATATTCCCTAGCCTTCTGCGCTTCTCCCAGCGCCTGCCAGACCGTGCCGAGTTCGTAGGCGTTGGCGGAGACGGGTAGCGGTGAGTCGCCCAGAGTGGCGATCAACTCAGCTTCCTCCTGAAAGCATTCGAGCGCCGCGTTCCACTCGCCTGCCATTCGTTCCACCATACCGAGCTGATGCAGGCAGACGTGTTCCAGCGGAAGTCCGACATTCTTTGTCCTCAACGCGGTGTAGATGGCGCGGGCTTCCTCGAAACGCCCGGTGAAGGCGTACACGTACCCCAGTCCAAAGGCCCTGCTATCTTCGGGCAGCGTGTCAAACAGCGCCTCAGCCTGTCCGTACTCTGCTTGATCGAGGGCGGCGTAGGCTTGCTGCTCGACGTTCATGCTCCAAGCCTACACGACAAAAAAAGAGCAACGACCCTCGCCGCTGCTCTCCAATCCATCTGCTCGCGTTTTACTCGGCGGCCACCAGTTCCGCTTCAGGCGCGGCGGGCTTCACTGCGTCCTTGACGTTCCCGGCCTTGATGGCGGCGGTGACGCGCTCGCGGATCTCCTGTTCCAGATCGGGGCGCTCGGCGATGTAGGCAATCGCCTTTTCCTTGCCCTGGCCGATGCGCTCCTCGTTGTAGCTGTAAAAGCTGCCCGCCTTTTTCACGATGTCCATGTCGGCGGCCAGGCCCACCAGATCGCTGAGCTGGTCAAATCCCTTGCCGAAGACCAGTGCCAGTTCGACTTCCTTGAACGGCGCGGCCACCTTGTTCTTCACCGTCTTGATCTTGACGGTGTTCGCCACTGCGTCGTTGCCGATCTTGGTGGGCTGACCGATCTTGCGCACGTCGAGCCGGACCGAGGCGTAGAACTTCAGCGCCCGGCCCCCGGTGGTGGTCTCGGGGTTGCCGTACATCACGCCGATCTTCTCGCGCACCTGGTTGATGAAGATGGCGGCGGTGCCGGTCTTGGACAGAATGGCCGTCAGCTTGCGCAGCGCCTGCGACATCAGGCGGGCCTGCAGACCGGGCAGCGAGTCGCCCATGTCTCCCTCGATCTCGGCACGGGGGGTGAGTGCGGCCACCGAGTCCACGACGACCACGTCGATTGCGCCCGAACGCACCAGCAGTTCCATGATCTCCAGCGCCTGCTCACCGTTGTCGGGCTGCGACACCAGCAACTCGTCGGTGTTGACGCCCAGGGCGCGGGCGTACACCGGGTCGAGCGCGTGCTCGGCGTCGATGAAGGCCGCCGTGCCGCCCGCTTTCTGGGCCTGGGCGATGATGGCCAGCGCCAGCGTGGTCTTGCCGCCCGACTCGGGGCCGTAAATCTCGGTGACGCGCCCGCGCGGGATGCCGCCGACGCCCAGCGCCAGATCGAGGCTGAGACTGCCGGTGCTGATGACCTGCACGTCGAGCTTGGTATTGGCTCCCAGCCGGACGATGCTGCCCTTGCCGAACTGCTTCTCGATCTGGCTCATGGCCGTGTCGATGGCTTTGGTGCGCTCCACGTTGTTGTTGGGGGCGGCGGTGGTTTCTTTGGGATTGTCTTTGCTCATGGGGTGTCCTCCAGATTCAGGGCAGCAGTGCCGATCGCTTCTGATTCAGTGCTGGACATAATGGTAGCACGTAATTCGCCGCGCAGTTTAAACATCGCCAGGTTCTCGTAGATTGGCCCGGTCTTCTGGAGGTGGCTGCGGTAGAGTGTGACCGCGCCCGCGTCCCAGCCGGTCTCGAACAGCCTGGGCGGCACCCTCGGAGCCGCGCCCTTCTTGCGGGCCAGGGTGATGTGGGCCTTGAATCCGGCGTTATCTGTTTCCACGCCGAGTTCGGCCAGATCCACGCGCAGCCGGGCGGCGAGGTCTTCCAGGCCCTCGGCCTCCACCTTGACGAACCACACGCGCGGGCTGCCCTCGTTGGGAAAGTAGCCGGTGCCGCGCAGCTTGAGGCCCAGCGGCGGCGTGTCCAGGGTCAGCGTGTCGCCCAGCTTCTTCAGGGCGTCCAGCTTGGTCGGATCGACGCCCGGCAGGTACGCCAGCGTCACGTGGAGCTGATCGGCCCGCACCGAGCGCCAGTTGCCGCGCAGGTCTTTCTGGACGAGGGCGAGCTGCTCGGCCACCTCAGGCGGCACTTTCAGCGCGTAGAACAAGCGTGGGCGGGCCTCGTGGGAGCTGACTTCCTGCGGCGGACCGTTCCTGTTGCCCGGCTTGCCTGGCTTTCTGGTATCTGCCTTGCCTGCCTTTTTGGTGTCCGGCTTGCTGGTGCGGCGCGGCCCGGTCATGAGTTGACCTGCTGGCCTGTGGAGACCTGGCCCACTGGCGATTGACCCAGCGCCCGGAATGCCAGATTGAGCGCGGCAGTGGCGGCCCGCTCGCGCACCTGCCCGGCGTCGCCCGGCCAGTTGACCAGGGCGCTGCGCTCCAGGTTCTCGCCCACGATGGCCACCGCCACCTGCCCTGCTGCCTCACCCTGGGTGACGGCGCTGACACTCAGGCCCATGTCCGCGCCGAAGCGTTCGCGTGCGCCGTGAGCGAGTTCCAGCGCGGCGGCCTGGCTGCCCAGCCCGGCCTCGCCCAGCGTCACGGGCGTCAGGCCGAGGGTGAGCAGGGTCGCGTGGTCGTCGGAAATGGCCACGCCTTTCAGCGCCGACTCGCCTGCGAACTGCACCGCCAGGCTACCGCTGCTGCCCGCCTCCACGATGCCCAGGCTGCGCCCGGCCAGCAACGCAGCGACGGCGCGGGCCAGCGTGGCAGGTGGGTCGCCGGGCTTTTCCTCAGCCCAGATGTAGTTGCCCAGCGCGGCGCGCACCTGGGCCAGCACCGGGGCGGCCAGGTGCTCGGCCTCACCCGATGTCGCGGCACTCGCCGCCACCCGCACGTCGGTTCCGCTCCTGCGGGCGTAGGTCGCCACGCTGGGATTGGCCACCCGCGTCAGCTCGCCCAGGAGCTCGGCCACGTTGCTTTCCCCGATGCCTGCCGTGTGCAGTGTCACCGCCCAGAAGGCCCACTCCGGCAGGTTCAGGCGCGGCAGCAACTCTTCTCTGAACATCCGGGTCATCTCGCGTGGCGGCCCCGGTAGGGCGGCGATGCGTTTTCCAGCAAATTCGTGGTCCGGCGGCAGGGTCACGAACCAGCCCGGCGCGGTGCCGAGCGGGTTGGGGAGCGCCTGGGCCGAGGGAATCAGCCAGGTCTGTTTGCGGTTGATCGGGGCCATCACCCGGCCCCGCGACGTGAACAGATCGTCCAGCCAGATCAGCAGTTCGGGGTCTTCGGTGGGCGTTTCTCCGGCCACTGCCGCGATGCTCTCGCGGGTCAGGTCGTCGTCGGTGGGGCCGAGGCCGCCGCCCAGGATGACCAGATCGGCCCGTGTCAGGGCTTCTTCAATCAGGCCGCTGATGCGCTCCAGGTTGTCGCCGACGGTGGCTTTGCGCCGCAGGGTGACGCCGCGCGCTGCCAGTTCGCGGGCCACGAAGGCGGCGTTGCTGTCCACGATCTCGCCCAGCAGCAACTCGGTGCCGACGCTGATAATCTCGGCGTTCAAGTGGACCTCTGCCGGAAGCGGGGAATGGGGCGGGGTGCGGGGTCAGTGGGGGAGATCAACATAGCGACAGCATAAACAAGGTTGGCGGGCGGCGTACTGGGGGAGACAGGTGCGCGCGGCTTGTTCAGCCGGTGTTGATCCTTTCTCCGCCTGCTGCCTCGAACCCGCTCTGGCGGTGCGAGCCGTCGCAGTAGGGCTTGTTGTGACTCGCCCCGCAGCGGCACAGGGCGGCTCGGGTGTCACGGACGCTGCCCTGCGCTCCTGCGATCATCAAATCACCGCGCACGAAGAGGGGGCCGTTGGCGCGGACCTCGATGCTGGTCGGCCCCGTCGGTTCAGCGAGAGCAGATTTGGCGGGGCCGTTCTTCAGCGCATAGTGTAGTGCCCCGGTGGGGCAGCGCCGCACCACCTCGGCCACCTGTTCGGCGGGCGCGGCGTCGGCCTGAATCCAGGGCCGGGCGGCGGTATCGAAGACCTGCGGCAATCCGCGAATGCAGGCGGCGAAGTGAATGCAGCGCGCTTTGTCGTAGTAAACCGTGAGGTCCGGCGCGGTGTAGGCGCGGCCCCAGTCGGGTGCGGGCGTGGGTGGCGGTGGCAATTCGGGTTGGCTCATCACTCTCTCCCCGGCGTGCTGGAAGCCAGCGCTTTGCCCAGCGTTGCTACGGCAAGTGTCGGCACAGCAAAAGCGCCGCCCGTATCTTGTCACGGGTCGGCGCTTGTATGGGTGGCTGATCTGGTGGAACTTAGCTGGCCCGCTCCAGACCGCCCGCCCAGGTCTGACGTTCGCGTCTGGCAACCTTGCGGTGCAGTTCCAGGATGGCGTCGTTGCCCTCGATCTGGCCGCCTTCCAGCGCGGCGGCGGTCGCGGCGTCGAGGTACGACAGGCGGCGCAGTTCGTCGGTGCTCAGGCCGTCGCGGGTGTGCTTGACCCCGCGTTCGCGGCGCAGGGTGGCGCTGTCTTTACCCAGCACGCTGCGGTTACTGACGCTTCCGAGCTGCCCAAATACCGGGCCGTGACCGCCGTGCCGGGCAGCGGCGCTCATCAACGTGCGGCGGGCGTCCTGCGATTCGAGCCGGGCGTGGAGCCAGCTGCGAGAGAGCGGCTCGGCGTTGCGCTCGGCAATCTCGGCGGCCAGGTGAATGTCGCCGGTCAGGGCGCGGGCGTAGCTCTGCTGCATCCGGCGCTGAATCCGGCGGGCGGGGGTGGTGTCGCTGCGGGCGGCCAGGGCCACGAACTCGGCCACACTGAGGGTCGGTTCCGGTCCCGCACCAAAGTCGCTGAGCACCCGGCTGAGCTGATGCGTGTGCTCGAAGGCGGCCCAGTGTGGGCTTTCCCAGTCCTGGCGTGCCCACCCGGCGGCCTGGGTCAGCCCCAGCACGGCCAGAGCGCTGGCGGCGTGCAGACGTCCGTCCGCACTCTGCGGCACCCGGGCGCTGCCGATCTGAAGGGTAGGGGCTACCGTTTTGAGGATTGCAGTCATAGAAGTATTGTAGCATAATTCTGCTGAAAACATAATAGATGAAGTACTTCCCGACTCCTTCAGACGCTCAACTTGTGGCAAAATCGTGCGCGTGAACCCCCGATTCCCCCTCCTGCTGACCGCCTGCCTCGCCGTCTGTTTCTCGGTCTCTGGGGCGGTTGCCCAGGCCGCCGTAGCGCCTGACGCTCCGCCTCTTGCCGGGCGCTACGGTGTGCAACTCGGCGGGGTGCCGCCTTTTCTGGTGTCTGCCGGAGGCTACGCCCGGTTGTCGGATACCGGGTCCAACCGGCTGGAAGGCCGGGTGCTGCTGAGTAGCGCCTTCCTGCCGACCTTTGCCAGTGCGCTGGGGGCCGAGGCCGATCTGCTGATCAGCCGTCCCCTCTCCGAGCGCTGGCGGGTGTACGGCGGCCTGGCAGCGGCAGTCGCCAATATTTCGCCCGGCGATCAGTCCACCTATTTCGGACTGGGCGGTCTGGTCGGTGTCCGTAGCGGGCCGGGGCTGGGCATCTTCGCCGAGGCGGGTGTGGCGACTTTCTTCGGCGGCGTCACCGGGCCGCTGCTCCGGCTGGGTGTCAACTACAGTTTCTGATGCTGCCGAAACAGAAAAGCCGGAGCGCACCAAGGCTCCGGCTTTTTCTGCTCTGCGGCGCTCGGTTCAGGCCCGCTGGCGCGGCCAGCTCAGCAGCAGGATGATCAGCGTGAAGGCCACCAGGCTCAGCACCGGGATGGTGACCACATTGGACACGCTGCTCAGGTTGCTGCCAAAGATCGGCCACTTGGCGTCACAACCAGTGCCGATGGGACCTGCCGTGCAGGCTTTGAGGGTCTGCACCACGCCCCAGACTTCGAGGTTCTGGTAGAGGGCGATCAGCCAGCCGACAGCGGCCAAGCTCAGCCCGTAGACCCGGATATTGAAATCGGCACGCAGCGCCGCCACCCCCAGCACAATCGCCAGTGGGTACATGAAGACGCGCTGAAACCAGCACAGGATGCACGGCACGAAGCCGCGAATCTCCGAGAAATACAGGCTGCCCATCGCGGCGACCAGGGCCACCACCCAGGCCAGATACAGACGGTTGTCGCGGGTCACGGTTTACTTCTTGGCGAGGTCGGCGTCAATCGCCTTGCCAATCTCATCGGCGCTGAAGTTTGCCGCCAGCACGCCGTTGACGAACACGCTGGGGGTGGAGTTGACGCCTGCGTTGACCGCCTGCTGCTTGTCGGCCTCGACCCGGGCCTTGGTGGCGTCGCTGTCGAGGCAGGTCTTGAATTTGGTCATATCGAGGCCGTCGACGCTGCCGGCCAGGTCTTCGAGCTTCTCCTTGGTGGCCCACACCTGGGTCTCGTCACCCTGGGCGCGGAACATGATGGTGGACATGCCCTCGTAGCCGTCGTTGCCAGTCTGGTCGTAGGCGCACTCTGCCGCCTGGGCTGCCAGCACCGAGTCGTTGGTGGGAAGGTTGTCACCCAGGAAGGGGAAGTTGATCTTGTACATCTTGGCCTTGCCGGTGTCGATGTACTTCGACTTGATCTGCGGGTAGATGTTTTCCTCGAAATTCTTGCAGTTGGGGCACTTGAAGTCCTCGAAGGCCACCAGGGTCACAGGGGCGTCGGCCTTGCCCAGAAACGGCTGGCCGGTCAGGTCGAAGGTCTTGGTGCTGGCCTGGGTGGCGGCTGTCTGGTTGCGCTGCACCGCCCAGACGGTGACGCCGATCAGCAGCAGGGCCACCAGGGTGCCGACAATCAAAACAATGCGGTTGTTGGAAGAGGAGCCGTTGAGTCTGGTCATAGTCAGAGCAGTTTAAGGGCTGGAGCGGCGACCATTGACCCAGCCCAGATGAGAGAGCCCCGGCGGGCCTTTACTGGCCGAGGCGCTGCCCGTTCTGGTCGCGCACAGTGACGCTGGCGAACTGGCCTTGCACCGCCACGATGGTCCAGGGACTGGTGATCGACTGGGTAGTGATGCTGCCGGGGCCGGGAGCGCGCACGTTCACCGTGATGTTCAGCGCCGAGCCACTGGCACTCACCGACTGCACCGTGACACCGTAACCCCCGGTGGGGCGGTTGCCCAGGAAGATGCCCACGGCGGTCTGGCCCAGGATGATCGGGGTGGGCGGCACCGGCACCTGACGCCCGTAGGCCGAGTTCCAGAGTGCGCCGAGATCGTCCTGACTGGAGGCCAGCTTGACCTGCGGAGTGCTGGCCAGGGCGTTGCTGCCGCTGGCGACCTCGCGAAACTTCAGGGTGGTGCCAGAAGGCACGGGCGCGTTCGAGCCGGAACCGGTCACAGTGCCTCCAGTGTTTCCAGTGTTGGTGGTCGTGGTGGTCGTCGTGGAGGTGATGACCGACAGCGGCTGGAGGTACAGCCCGGTCCGCAGCGTCTCGGTGGGGGCAGGTTGCGCGGCCAGTGGCGCGTCGGGCAGTTCGTCTGCGGGCAGCACCGTCACCGTGAAGGTGCCCTGGGTGCCCAGTGCGCTGCTGAGCACGCTGGCCTCGCTGGCAGTGAGCTGGCCTGCGCCGCTCAGGCCGCCCACCGGCTGGGCGGTGGCCTGCACCTCGCTGCCCGCCGCCAGTGCGCCGCTGAGCCGGTACCAGGCCCCGCCGGTCACCAGGTAGGTGGCAGCAATGTTCTGATTGGCGCTCACGGTATAGGTCATGCCCTGCTGCACCACGCTGGAGCGCGGCAGGGCGCTGCTGGTTTTGCTCTTGTAGACGGCCCGGCCGCCCACGCTGAGGCTGCCCGGCGTGCCCAGTGGATCGCTGATCTGTGGGCGGAGTTCCAGGGTCTGTCCGGCCAGGCTGAGGCTGCCCTTGCCGCCGGTGAGGCTGCCGTAGACCCACGTCAGCCGGTCTTGCGAGGAGCCGTAGAACAGCACCTCATGCACCTTGAGGTTGCCCGCGCCCTGCATGGTGCAGCCCGACAGTAGCGCCGCGCCGAGCAGTGCGCCCGCGCCCGAGAAAATGCCCGCAGATTTCTTCATGCTGCTCATCTTAGTGGGGAGGGCTGATGCACGACTGAAGGAGGATGAAGCTGGCCTTCATGCTTGGCGGCTCAGGGTGTTGACAGACTGGCCTTACCGGGCTTGCTCTTCTTCTTTCCGGCTCCTGTGGCCGCGCCCGCCGTGAGCAGTTCGCTGGCGTGTGAGAGGGCCACCTCCGAGGTATTGCCGCTGAGCATCCGGGCGATTTCCTCCAGCCGTTCCTGGCCCGACAACAGCCGCACCCGGCTGACGGTGCGCCCCGCTTCCACAGCCTTCTCGACCTTGAAGTGCCAGTCGGCGCGGGCCGCGATCTGCGCCAGATGGGTGACCACCAGCACCTGCCGCGAGTCGGCCAGGCGCGCGAGCTGATCGGCCACCGCCAGGGCCGCCGCGCCGCCGATGCCCGCGTCCACCTCGTCAAAGACCACGCTGGGCGTTCCGGCTCCCAGCACCGTGCTGATGGCCAGCATCACCCGCGAGAGTTCGCCGCCCGAGGCAGTGTCGGCCAGATCACCGAGAACCTCGCCGGGGTTGGCGGTAAAGCGGATGCTCACGTCGTCCAGGCCGTGTGGACCAGGCGTGCCGAGCGGGCGCAGCTCGAATTCCAGCCGGGCGTGGGGCATCCCCAGCTCGCGGATGATGCGCAGCAGATCGGCGGCCAGCGGCGCGGCGGCCTGCTGGCGGGCGGCCCGCAGGGTGAGGGCCACCTGGGCGGCTCTGGCCTGCAAGGCGTCCACCTCGGCTTCCAGGGTGCCTGCGTCATGTTCGTCGGTTTCCAGGGCGGCGAGTTCCCGCTCGGCTTCGATTTGAAAATTCAGCACGTCGCCGAGGGCCGGGCCGTACTTGCCCCGCAGCTTGCCGATCAGGCCCAGGCGGCTTTCAATCAGCGAGAGTGCCTCGGGGTCGGGGGCGCGGTCCTCAGCCACGCTGCGGAGTTCGCCCGCCACCGCCTGCAAGCTGTCGAGCGCCGCGCCGAGTTCGCCCTGAAGCTGTGAGAGGGCCTCGTCGTAGCGGGCCGGAGTGTTCAGCGCCCGCACCGCCTCGGCGATGAGTCCCGCCGCACTCACCTCGCCGTCGCTGAGCAGTTCCAGCGCCCCCGCCGCGCCGGAAGCGGTGGCCTCGACATTTGAGAGCCGCACCAGTTCGGCTTGCAGCGGCTCCTCCTCGCCGTCTCGCAGGGCGGCTCCGGCCAGTTCGTTCACCTGAAAGCGCAGCAGGTCGAGCTGGCGTGCCCGGTCTCGCCCGGAAGTCCGCAGGCGCTCCAGCCGCCCGGCGGCGTCCTGCCAGGCGCGGTAGGCGGCCTGGTAGGTCGTGAGGTCACCGGCGATGAGCTGGTCGAGCAGGGCACGCTGGTTGGCGGCGCTCAGCAGGCTCTGGGCGCTGTGCTGCCAGTGGATGGTGAGGCGCGACTGCGACACGTCGGCCAGCTCGCGCAGCGACACCACCTCGCCGTCCACGCGTGCATTGCTGCGGCCCTGGTGGGTCAGCTTGCGTGACAGGGCGTCCTCGCCCCAGAAGCCGGTGACCAGCAGGTCGTTCTCGCCGCTGCGAATCAGGTCAGTGTTGGCCCGTGCGCCCAGCAGCAGCCCCAGCGCGTCCACGATGATGCTCTTGCCCGCGCCCGTCTCGCCGGTAAACGCCGAGAAGCCGCTGCGCAGTTCGAGTTCCAGCGCTTTGACGGTGGCGAGGTTGCGGATCTCCAGTCGGGTGAGATGGGCGGGAGCGCGTTGGGGCACGTCCGGCAGTTTAGCGCGGGCAGCGGGTGGGACGGTGACGTGGGGCAGACTCCAGCTCAAAAAGCGCCGCCTCCTTTTTTGGAGTGCGGCGCTGATGGTTGACGCTCAGTTGCGGCTGTGTGCTTAAGGCTGCGACTTGGTGTCGGGCTTGTGCAGATCGGCCTCGTTCACGGCTTCCAGCGCGGCGGTGCCGGTCTCGTGGGGACGCACGTCGAGCGGGTTGATGCTGACGGTTTCCTTGCTCACCGAGTCGAGCAGCATGTCCAGCACGTCGGCCTCTCGGGCAGCAGCCACCGCCTTATGGGTGATGATCTCGCCGATGTTGAGAATGATGTTGTCGGCGGGGTCGAGGATGACCCGGTTGACTGGGCGGCCAACCGCGTCACGCTCTTTTTGCTTCTGCGCTTCCTGCTGACGCTGATCGACGGCTTCCCCGGCGTCGTCGCGCTTCTCGCCGAGCCACTGCTTGGCCCGGTCGAACAAATTGCTGGCCCCGGCGCTGACGTTGCTCAGCCCCGCCGAGAGCTGATCGCTGGTGGACGGGCCGCTGCCCTCGGTCACCGGCTGCCCGGCCCCGGTGGCGGCCAGCAGATCAGCTTCACGGTCCAGAATGCGGGCACGCTCCAGCACGCCCTGGGTCACGATCTGGCCCTGGGCGGCGATCAGGGTGCGGTTGGGGCCGTACACGTCGCTGCGAACCCGGCGGCCCAGGGCGCTGACGGCAGGTGTGGCGGCTGGCATGTCGGTGGCCGTGCTGACGGACGGGCCGCCACTCAGGCGCTCGACGCCGCTCTGCACGTTGCCCGACGCTGCCGAGGCCACCAGACGGCCCAGGGCGTGCTTCTCCTCGGCGCTCTGCACCGCCAGCGGGGTGATCATTTGACCCTTGAGAACGATCACGGTGTCGTCGTCGCCGTGTACGTCGCTGCCCGCCACCTTGCCCAGCACGTACTCGACCTGACGCTCGCGGCTGGCGCTGCTGAGGTCCTCGACCCGGCTCTGCACGCTCGACGAGGCGCTGGCGTAGAGGGTCTGCACGCTGCCGCTGGTGGCAGCCGCCGTGAGCTGGCCCAGCAAGCTGTGTTCGCGGGCACTGGCGGCCTGCTCGGCGGTGATGATGCTGCCCTTCGCCACCAGAATCACGCCGTCCTCGGTCATCACGTCGCTGCCCGCTGCCTTGCCGACCACGTACTCGGCCTGACGGTCCTGCGAGGCGCTGCTCAGGTCGTCCACCCGGCTCTGCACGCCCGTCGCCGCGCTGCTGTAGGCCGCCTGCATGCTGCCGCCGGTGGCCGCCGCGACCAGCGAACCGAGCAGGCCCTGTTCCTCGGCAGTGTCGGCCTGCTCGGCGGTGATGGTCTCGCCCCTGGGCACCAGCACCACGCCGTCCTGGGTGGTCACGTCGCTGCCCGTTACCTTGCCGATTACGTATTCCTTCTGACGCGACTTGGTGGCCGTCGCCAGGTTCTCGTAGTTCTGGCTGATGTTGTCGCCCGCCCGGTTGAGCGCGCCCTGAAAGCCGCCCGCTTCCTGCTCCTCCATCGCCTGCGCCACCGACACCGGTACGATGGCAGCGTTGTCGCCGATGCTGATGCTCTCGGGTGCGGGCACGAAGGTGCGCCCACTCGACAGATCGGAGAACAGCCCACCAGTGGCCTCGTAGCCCACCACCTTGCCGCTGACTTCCTCGAAGTACACGTCGGCGATCCTGCCGAGTTCGCGGCCATCGGTGGTCAGCAGTTGCAGGCCGATGAGGCCCACCTTGGTATCGAGCAGGTCGGCGATGCGCGAGTCGTCGCGCGCACTCACCACGTCGCCCTCGTCGGCGATCATCACGGCGTCCTCGCCGATGCTGCGAACCGCCTCGAACGGCACCACTTTGGCTGAGCGAAACCAGCCGCCCTCGTCGACCAGCAGGGCCAGCACCTGATTGGCGTCGTGGTCGAACACCAGGTCGTGGACCTTGTCGATATTCGAGCCGCTGCTGATGGCGACCACCGTGCGCCCGATCATGTCTTTCCCTTTAATCATAAAAGTCTCCCTGGAATGTAAGTGAACAATCAAAAACCGCTGTGTCGGGGCCTAGAAATCCGGGATCAGAACCCCAGGTCGAGCAGGCCGTTGGGTTGCAGATAAAAGCGGTAGAGCAGGTACAGCAAAACCAGCACCACGATGATCCCGATGATCCATGCCAGGCCGCCGCCGCCTGAGTTGTTGCCTTTGAGTCGCGCCATAAAGTCTCCTTGGATTGAGCTGGGCCGAAAACGTCTGCTGACGCGGCGGGTGAACATCGGTTGAAAAGCGGTCCATGACGCCAGAAGCCATAGACACTCCTGAAGAGAAGTCTAGGCCGCTGTCAGGCGTGTGCGAAACGTCACGGCGCTTACATGGGCTTGGCCTAGCCTTTGGCAAACCTTTAGCCGGGTCTGTCCAGACCGTTAGACTGCGGCCCATGACGCTTTATTTTTCTCTGTCCGGTCTCTGGCCCGGTCAGGAATCGCAGCCGGGTCAGGCCCGCCCATCAGAGGCCCAGCGATCAAATATCCGGCCGCCGAATGCTCAGCCACTCTCCACCCTGCCGCTGATCGTGCTGGTCGGTGTGACGGGCGTGGGCAAGAGCACCGCCCTGGCCGCCCTGGGTGCCGAACGCCTGCGGATTTTGCCGGACCGCCGCGAGGTGACGGACGCCGTGATGATCGGGCCGCTGGCAGGGAAGTCCGTGACCGACCGTCAGGAGCGTTTCGCCCTCACCGCCCGCTACCGCGAGGCCCACCCTGGCGGTATGGCACAGGCGCTCGGCGGGCTGTGGGCCGCGCCCGAAGCGGGTGAGCGCCTGGTCTTTGACGGGCTGCGCGGTCTCGATGAGGTGCAGTATGCCGCCGAGCAGTTTGCCGGGTGGAGATTTGTCAACCTGCACGCGCCCGATGTGCTGCGGGTGCGCCGACTGCTGGGCCGGAACGACAGCTTCGATCAGGTGAGTGCTGCGGGCGGCGGCGACTTGGCCCGTGAGCTGGCGGCCCTTTCCGGCGCGGCGCAGGTCTTTGCGCCTGCCGAGCTCGCCGAACTCGCCGCCCTGGAGTCAGCAGGCCACTCGCCCGCCGACATTCTCGCCAAAACTAAAATTGTGCTGACTGAGAAGCTGAACTACGACCCTGCCGCTGCCCGCACCTTCCTGCTGACCCTACCGCCCGAACGGGTGCTGGGTCTCGACACCGCTGCCCTGCCGCCGGAAGAAGTGGCCCGGCGCATTCGGGGCTGGTTGTGACAGGCAAGGCTGTGACGATCGTCCGGCTGGAGGGGATTCCCTACCGCCTGCCGCTGCACGGGTCGCTGGCCTGGGGCGCACACAGCCGCCTGAGTGCTGCCGAGCATGTGCTGGTGCGGGTTCATCTGGAAGACGGCAGCGTGGGCGAGGCCGAAGCGCCGCCGCGCCCCACCATCTACGGTGAGACGGTGGCGAGCGTGCTGGGCATTCTGAAGCACCTCGAACCCGCCTTCGTGGGCCTGGACATTCACGACGAGGCCGCCCTCAACGCCGCCCGCAACAGCGTGGCCCAGAACCTGACGGCCAGGGGCGCACTCGACATGGCGCTGTGGGACGCCCGCCAGAAAGCCAGCGGCCAGAGCCTCTTTGACGTGCTGCTGGGACCGCAGCATTCGGTGCGCGTCTCCTACATCCTGGGGATCAGCACGCCCGCCGAGATGCTGGAGGAAGCCCGCCGGGTGGTCGGACAGGGCGTGCGGGTCCTGAAGGTGAAGGTGGGCCGCGACCACGCCCGCGATCTGACCGTGATTGGGGTGCTGCGTTCCGAATTCGGCGACGCGGTGCAGCTTTATGCCGACAGCAACGAGACGCTGACGCCCGAGCTTGCGCCTGCTGCCCTCGAGGCCATGCGGGAGGCCGGACTGACGTATGTGGAGGAACCGCTGCCGGTACGCCTCCTGCATGAGCGCCGTGCCCTCAGGGCCAGCGGCAAGCTGCCCATCGTGGCCGACGATTCCTGCTTCACGCCCGCCGATCTGGAGCGCGAACTGGCCTTCGACACCTTCGACATTCTGAACATCAAAACGGCCCGCAACGGCTTTACCGACGGCCTGGCCATGCTCGCGCGTGCCCGGCAGGCAGGCAAGGGCGTGATGATCGGTTCGCAGGCCAGCAGCGGCCTCGGCACCCTGCACGCCGCGCTGCTGAGCACCCAGGGAGGCGTCACCGAACCGTGCGAACTGAGCTTCGTGCTGAAGGTGCAGGGCGATCTGCTTAACCTGCCGATTGAATTCAGGGACGGCTGGCTGGACGTGGCGGCGCTGCGCAATCATAAAGTGGACGAGGAGAAATTGCGGGCGGCGCGAATCTGAATCCGGCCCTGTCTAGTCTTCTTCAGGCAGTCAAATTTTTGTCAGAAAGCACCTGATACGTTATGAGAAATGCCTCAAGAGATGCTCAACACTCTCGCCCTGCCGCTGCTGTTCGCCACTTTTGCCGGTCTGTGGATTTACCGCCACCGCCGCTCGCAGCGCCCCCAGCTGCTGCTGACCCTCTGCCTGCTGTTCGTGGTGGCCGCTTACGGCTACGCGCAGGGGCCGCAGCCAACGTTGTTCGCGCTGCTGCTGGGCTTCATGCTGATCCTCAGTGGTCTGATGCTGCACCACTGGGAAGTGCTGACCGTGCCGGTGCCCCGCAGCGGCTCCCAGCGGCGATAACTCAGCGCTGTTGGTTTAGCGCCGGTGGGCGACCACGAAAATTCGCCGGAACTCCAAGGGCGTGCCGTAGCTGCGGGCCGGATACGCCCTGATAAGTTCTGCGCCGTACTCGGCCAGAAAGTCGGCGGCATCGGGCGCGCTGAGTTGCGCCAGCACCGGCCTGAGCGCCGTGCCCTTGACCCATTCCAGTACCGCGCTGCCGCCCTGCGGCGGGTTGGGCAGCAGGTGCAGGTAGGTGGTTTCCCAGGCGTTGACGGTAAAGCCCAGCGGCGCGAGCAGGTCGGTGTATTCGGCGGGGCCGAAGCTGCCCAGCGCCGCCTTATCGCGGCCCTCGCTCAGGGCGGTTGACCACCTTGGACGTGACAGCACCTCGGCCAGCAGCGTATGGCTCGGCGCGGTGAAGTTGCCCGGCACCTGAAAGGCGAAAGTGCCGCCGGAAGCGACCAGTCCGGCCAGGCGGGGGATCAGCGCGGCGTGACCGGCCACCCATTGCAGCGCCGCGTTGCTGATCAGCAGACCCGGCGCGCGCTCGGGTCGCCAGCTTTGAAGATTGCCCTGCTGGAAGCTCAGCCTGGCCGAGGTGTGCTGACGCGCCCGCTCAAGCATCTCGGCGCTGCTGTCTATGCCTACCACTTCTGCTTCCGGCCAGCGCTGTGAGAGTGCGGCGGTGAGGTGCCCGGTGCCGCAGCCGAGGTCGGCCACCACCTGCGGCTCACCTTCCACCTGCGCCAGCAGATCGAAAAAGGGCCGGTCACGCTCGGTCTGAAACTGAAGGTACTGCTGCGGGTTCCACATGTCGGCAGCTTAAAAGAAAGGCTGTGTCCGCCTGCGTACTACCGCAGGGACAACACTAGCCTTCCACTCCGTCCAGATAGAGCCAGCGCCCACCCTCCTGCACGAAGGTGCTGCGCTCCCGGAGTGACTGACGCTGGCCGCCCTCCTGATAGCGGGCGGTGAAGCTGACGGTGTCGCCCTCGGTGCGGCGCACGGTGAGGCCCAGCCACCCGGTGTGCCCCAGGCGCAGCTCGGCAGGGCGGGTGCAGGGGTGCCAGGTGGCGAGGAGATAGGCAGCGTCTTGCAGCACGTAGGCCGCATAGCGCGAGCGCATCAAAGCTTCGGGTGTCTCGGCGGGCGTTTCGCCGCTCAGGCACGGAGCGCAGCACCCGGCGTACTTTTTTCTGGAGCCGCAGGGGCAGGGCTTGAAGGCCGGATAGGGCAGGGGAGACATGCGCTGAGGGTAACCCAGCGCCACTGCGTCACGCGCCACGCCGTCCTATGCTCTAGGCCATGCTGAGTGCCCTTCTCACGGTGGTGCTGCCGGTGCTGCTGATTCTGGGTCTGGGGGCGCTGGTCGGCAACCGACTGTCGCTGGACTCCACCACCATCAACCGCCTCAACCTGTATCTGCTGACGCCCACGCTGGCGCTCAACACGCTGCTGCACACCGAGGCCAAACCGCGTGAACTGGCGACACTGGTGCTGGCCTACTTCGTGCTGTCAGGGGCGGGCGTGCTGCTGGGCTACCTGGCGGGTTACCGGCAACCCGGTCCCACCCGCCGGGCGGTGATGGCCTGCGTTTCCATCGGGAACAACGGCAATTTCGGCTTGCCGGTGGCCTTATTCGCGCTGGGTCAGGCGGGCTTCGATCAGGCGCTGGTGATCTTCCTGTCCAGCGTGGTGCTGACCTTCACGGCGGGGCCGCTGATCTTCGGCGGGGGCGGTGGCCTGTGGCCGACCCTGCGCGGCGTGCTCAAGCTGCCGGTGGTGTGGTGTATCGCGGCGGCGCTGATCATGCGCGGCCTACACCTGGCCCTGCCGTTGGGCCTGGACCGGGGCCTGGGATTGCTGGCGGGGGCGACCCTGCCGATGGTGCTGCTGTCGCTGGGGGTGCAGCTCGGCACAGGTGGGCGGCCCAGGCTGAATTTCCCGGTGTGGCTGGCCAGCGGGCTGCGGGTCTTCGCCATGCCGCTGCTGGGCCTCATCATCGGTTACGCCATTGGGCTGCGCGGGCTGCACCTTCAGGGGCTGGTGCTGTCCTCGGCCATGCCCACCGCCGTCAACGCCTTCGTGCTGTCCAAGGAATACCGCGCCGACAGCGACACGGTGGCCTCGACGGTGCTGGTCACCACCCTGTTGAGCGTGGTGGGAGTGGCGATTGTGGTGCCCCTGCTGGGACGGCTGCCGTAGAGGGGGTTGTAGGCGGCGGGAAAGCCGGGGGCGCAGACAGTGAGGTGCATACTGAGAATTGTGTCCACCGCGCCAGAGTCTGACCGCGCTGCCCCCAACAAGGCTCCGTCCCAGCCTGATTCCGTAACTCCGGATCAAGTGGCGAGCGACGCCCGCAATTACCGCCTGGGTATCCTCAACGGGTTTCTGGCTTCTACTGGCGACGGGTTTTTCAATACCTCGGTGGTGCTGGCGGGCTTCGCCTCGCGGCTGGGCGCGTCCAATACCGTGATCGGGCTGCTTCCGGCCATTGCCCAGGGCGGCTGGATGCTGCCGCAGATTCTGGTGGCGGCCAGGGTACGGGCGCTGCCGTACAAGCTGCCGGTCTATCGGTCCTCGGCCAGTGTGCGTATCGGCTCGTACCTGGCGATGGTGCTGATCACGGCCTTCTTGTGGGAATCTCCGGCGCTGTGCCTGAGCCTGTTCGTCGTGGCCATGAGCATCAACGCGCTGGCGTCGGGCATCTCGGGCCTGCCGTTTCTGGAAGTGGTCAGCAAGACGGTGCCCTCTCAGCAGCGGTCCGCCTACTTCGGTGTGCGCAATCTGGGCGGCGGGCTGCTGGCTTTCGCGGCGGGCCTGATCGTGCGCTGGATTCTGGGGTCGGGGCTGGGCTTTCCGTACACCTACGTCCTGATCTTCGCGCTGGCGACAGTGGCCTACACCGCCGCCTACACGATCTTCGGCAGGGTGCAGGAGCCGCCCGACGCAGCGCAGCCCGCTTCCGACATCCGCCAGGAACTCCAGGCCATTCCGCAACTGCTCCGGGCCGACGCCCACTTCCGGGCCTTTCTCAGCGTGCGGCTGATTCTGGCCTTCGCCAGTTTGGCCGATCCCTTTTACACCGTCTACGCGCTGCGCGAGTTGCGGGTACCGAGCAGCATGCTGGGCGTCTTTCTGATGACCATCACCGGGGTCGCGCCGCTCTCGAATATCGTCTGGCGCTGGGTCGCCGAGCGCAAAGGCTCGCGCCGGATTATCCGGTATTCGGCGGCGGCGGCGTTTCTGGCTCCGCTGATCGCGCTGGGGTTAGGGTGGTTTTTTGGGCCGTCGCACGCGGGCAGCGAAGTCAGCAGCGGGGCGCGGCAGAGTCAGGTCGGCTGGCTGTATCTGGCGGTCTTTGTGATGTCCAGCGTGGCGGCGCAGGGCTTTAACCTGGGCCACACCAACCACCTGCTCAACATCTCGCCGCCGCACAGCCGCAGCCGCTATATCGGCACGCTCAATACGCTGGTGGGGATGGCATTGTTCGCTCCGGTGCTGGGCGGCGTCATTGCCGACAAGCTGGGGTACGACGCGGTGTTCTGGCTGGCGGCGGGGCTGTTTGCGCTGGCATGGTGGTGGTGCGGCAAGTTGCGGCGAGATGCTTAGCGGCTGAGCAGTTGTTTGGGCTTTTGCGGTTGCCCCTTCCCTCAGCGGGCAGACGTCCTCAAGGGCGTCCGTTCTGCCCAAGAAGCCCCTTCCCCGGTGGGGAGTGGGAAGTTGGTCGCTCCGCTCAGGATGGAGCTTCCGGCTTTTCTGGCAGTTGATTGCGCCAACATTTCAGACTGGTGGACGCTTTCGTGGTGGGCGCTGTGCAAAAGGCTTACTCATAATTGGCAGGATGGAAGGCCGTGATTGACTCGGCTTTTGCCCCTTCGCCCTTGAGTGGGGGATTGGGAGGGGGTGAATGGGCGTAGCAAGTACCCTTCCCCCCTCAGCTCTCTTCACGCCCTGACCGCTCGTTCGGGGTGCATTGTCCTCCCCGGTGCGGCCTAGACTGCCCACATGGAATACCGCAAATTGCACGGCACCGATCTCACCGTCAGCGCTCTGGGCTTCGGCGTCTGGACGGTGGGCACGACCTGGTGGGGCGTCAAGGACGAGCAGATGGGCGAACAGCTGCTGCGCCGCGCTTTTGACCTGGGTGTCACCTTCTTCGACAACGGCGACACCTACGCTTCCGGCAAGGCCGAGGAACTCCAGCGCCGCGCTCTCGGCGACGTGCGCGACAAGATTGTCATTGCCAGCAAGTTCGGCTACGACATCTACTCCAACCCCGAACGCCCCGGCCAGCAGGAGCGCCCCCACGACTGGACGCCCGTGTATCTCCGCAAGGCGCTGGAAGGCAGCCTCAAGCGCCTCGGCACCGATTATCTGGATTACTACCAGCTCCACAATCCGCGCCTGAACGCCATCGAGCGCGGCTCGGCGCTGGCCGACGATCTGTGGGCCGAACTCGGCAAGCTGAAAGCTGAGGGGCTGATTCGCGCTTACGGCACCGCACTCGGACCTGCCCTCAACGAGCGCCAGGTCGACGAGGGCATCGCCACCATCAAAGACCGCCACGCGCCGCCGCAGATCATTTACAACCTGCTGGAGCAGATCATCGGTGGGCCAGTGCTGAAGGTGGCCGAGGCCGAGGGCGTCAGCGTGATTGCCCGCGTGCCGCACGCTTCGGGCCTCCTGGAAGGCTACATGACGCTGGAAACCGAGTTTGAGCCGGGCGACCACCGCAACTGGCGCATGACCACCAACGCCAAGAAAAAAGCCTGGATGGAAGACGGCCTTCAGAAAGCCGAACAGATCGACGCCGGATTCGTGGAGGGCAAGGGCCGCACCATCGGTCAACTGGCCCTGCAATTCGCGCTGCATTCGCCCATGATGGCCAGCGTCTTGCCCAACATCTACAACCAGAAGGGATTGGACGAGTACGTTGCCGCCTTCGACGCTGCCCCGCTGACGGCCAGTGAGTACGACGGCATTCAAGCGCTCTACGCTGACAATTTCGGCCTTCAGACCAACCTGATCGGCGAGGTCGTGAAATGAGCGCCGAATCATCCAAAGAAAGTTTGGATAGCCAGATGCCGACGCAGGCCGCCGAGACACCGCCCGCCAGGCCCGCAGGCCGCCCCAAGATGATGGTCGACCTCGATCCCAGTGGTCAGGTCACGCAGCGCGAACCCGATAGGGCCAACCGCCAGTTTCTCAATTACGCCTTCTACAAGCTCGACCCGGCCTTCAGGCGCTTACCGAGCGGCGAGCAGGCGGAGATCAAGGCTGAGTTTCTGGCGGCGGCTGCGGGCTGGGTCACGGACGCGCCCCAGCAGAAGGGCATCATTCAGCGTACCTACTCGCTGATGGGCGTGCGGGCCGATGTGGACTTCATGCTGTGGCGAATCGCCTTCGATGTGCGCGAGTTTGCGGATGCCCAGGCCCGCCTCAATCGCACCCGCCTGATGGGCTACCTGACGCAGCCTTACAACTATGTTTCGATGCAAAAGCGCAGCCAGTACGTCAACCGCGTCGAGGGTAGCGGGCACGGCCTGGAAGTGCTGCCGGGGCAGGGCCAGTTTCTGTTTATCTACCCCTTCATCAAGACCCGGCCCTGGTATAAGCTCACGCCGCATTCTCGCCAGGGCATGATGGACGAGCACATCTACGCCTCTGCGCCGTTCAAGGGCGTGCGGATCAACACCAGCTATTCCTACGGCATCGACGATCAGGAATTCGTGGTCAGCTTCGATTCCGACACCCCGCAGGAATTTGTGGACCTCGTTCACCGTCTGCGCTACACCGAGGCCAGCAGCTACACCCTGCGCGACGTGCCGATGTTCACCTGCATCAAGAAGGAACTCAGCGAGATTCTGGGGGAGCTGAGCTAGCTCTCACCCCCGTATCTCCCGCAGCCGCACCCCCAGATTCGGCAGATCTACTTCCGCCACCTGCACCTTCAGCAGCGTGCCGGTGGGGGCTGCCGTGCTCATCAGGGTATCTAAGGCCAGTTCGGGAATCAGCACGGTGGCCTGCGGGCCGCGCCGCTCGACCACCTGCGCGTCCCAGATGCGCCCAGGCTGGCGCTTGAGCATCACCAGGGTGTAGTGGCGGCGGGTGAGTCGCTCGGTGGTGCGGGTGCCGCCTGCGTTCATCTCGGCCTGCGCGACCCGCCCGGCGATCTCGCCCCCCGTCAGGCCAGGCTCCTCCTTGAGGGCGGCCCGGAGCTGCTGGTGCACCACCAGATCGAGGTAGCGGCGCATCGGCGAGGTGGCCTGTGCGTAGGCGTCCAGGCCCATGCCGTGATGTGCCCCCGGTGAAGGCCGGAAGCGGGTGCGGGCCAGCGTCTTGCGGCGTGCCCAGTGCGCCGGAAGGTCGTCGCCGCGCACCTCGCGGGTGGGGGCGTCCTGGGTGGCGTAGGGCAGCGCAATCTCCAGGTCGTCGGCGTAGATGGCGGCGGCCCAGCCCGCCAGCGTCATGCACTCCTGCACGATCAGGCGGGTCTCGGGCCGGGGCAGGGATTTGATTTCAATCTCGTCGCCGTGCAACTTGACGCGCACCTCCGGCAGGTCGATGGTCAGTGCGCCCTCGGCCTCGCGCTGCTTTTTGCTGGCAAGATAGAGTGATCTGAGCGTCACGAACGGCTCCTTGCCCGCGTCCAGCCGGAGTTGCGCGGCGCTGTAACTCAGCCGCTCGGCTTTGATGGTGGTCAGTTGCACGTCCACCGTGTCGGCGTTCCACTCGGCGTCGAAGTCGATGCTGATACTCAGCGCCGGGGAGGTCGGGTGCAGGCCCAGGCCGAGTTGCTCCACCACCGAGTTCGGCACCATGCTGTAAATTCGGTCCGGCAGATACAGGGTCGCGCCGCGCGCGCGGGCTTCCAGGTCCAGCGGGCTGTTCGGCCCGATCAGTGCGGCCACGTCCGCCACATGCACCCACAGCCGCCAGCCGCTGGAGAGTGGTTCCAGGCTGATGGCGTCGTCGGGGTCCAGGCTGCCCTCGTCGTCGATGGCGTAGGCCGGAAGGTGGGTCAGGTCGAGGCGGGTCTCACCTGGCAGTTCGGGCACCGGCAGGGCGATGTCACTCAGGTCAATGCCCGCCCGCTCGGCGTACGGCACCCGCAACTCGTCCCACACCCCCCGGCGCAGCAAAAACTCGTGGGCGATCTCCGGCGTCTCGTTGAGCTTGGCGTCGCGGATCACCTTGGAGCGCTCAGCCTTGCCGCGTGCCAGTAGTTCCACCTCGGTGCGTTGGGCAGGCGTCAGGTCGTCGGGTGGGGTGCTGGGGTGCTGGGGCGCGGTCATCCGTCCAGCATAGCGGGGCAGAAGGGACACCGGAACGGCATAACATTTTGTAAAGGTCGGCTTTCTAATCGCGCCTTATTCCGGTCTGAGCTGCCCTTTTGGCTCCCACTTTCGACATTAAAATCTTGAATAGAAATCTAAACTTGACAATCTGGCACTTTTAGGTTTATAAAGAGCTCAGAGGAAGGGCGACGACCGCCTGACCCGGTACGGCCTGGAGGACATATGAACGACGAGAACACGGGAGGACAGCATGCGGCAGACCAGAACGCCTTTCGCCTGCAAGTTCAGACGCTGGTGGCGCAAGGCAAACTCACCCCCGAGGAAGCCGCCGATCTGCTGGGTGAGGGCATCGAGACCTTCGAGAACACGGCCAGCCCGGTATCACCAGTCCCCCCAGCCCCAGTGGAGTTGAGCAAGCCGGTTGAGCCGACGTCACCTGCTGAGGGCGCGGGCCTGGGCAGCAATATTCCCACCATCCCCGGTCTCTCCGCCGCTGCGCCGCTGATCGGCAAGCTGGTCAACAAGCTGGTGAGGGAAGTCGCGCCGCACCAGGAAGGCGACACGCCCAGCGACCTGCGCCTCGACATCGCGGGCTACTCGCTGATCGTCAGCACCGATACCTCGCTGAGCGCCCCGATCCTCAGTGGCGACACCGACGGCCTGACGCTGCTCAGCTCCCACAAGGGCTGGAGCCTCAAGCAGGAACACGGTTTGCGCTTCGGCGGCAGGCGCGTGACCCTCAGCGTTCCGTTCGCACCGCGCCACGTGCGGGCCGAGCTGGCAGGTGGGCAACTGGTCTTGCCGGACGTGCTGGGCGAACTGCAAGTCGAAGTCGCGGGCGGCAATGTGCGGGTGGGCAACGTGGGCCACCTCAAGGCCGAGATCAACGGCGGCAACCTGACGGCGGGCGAGGTCGGCGGCAACCTGCACCTGGAAATCAACGGTGGCAACGGCAAGATCGAGCGCAGCCAGACACTGATCGCCGAGGTCAACGGCGGGATGCTCAACTGGACCGGTTTGCTCACCGAGGGTCAGCACCGCCTGGAAGTCAACGGCGGCGCGGCCAACCTCAACCTGCTCCCCGGCAGCAGTGTGCAGCTCAGCGCCGAGGTCACGGTGGGCCAGCTCGTCAGCAATTTCCAGACCCATAAGCGAGGTGGGATGCTCAATGCCACCTACAGCGGCACGCTGGGCAGCGGCGCGGCGGGGCTGTCGTGTCAGGTTTCGGCGGGCCAGGTGCGCCTGAATGCCGAGGACGTTTTGCCGGGAGGAGTGACCCATGCGTGAGCAGATTCGCCGGATTCTGGGCCTGGTTCATGCGGGCCGCCTCAGCAGTGAGGACGCCGCGCCGCTGCTGGCCGCCTTACACCCCAAGCTGGCGCTCAGCGAGGACGCCCTCGCGCCGATCTTTGCCCTGCTGGTGGCCGACGGGTTCGGCCCTGAACGGGTTACCGACATTCTGTATGCCCGCACCGACCCGCCCAAGGCGGCGGCGGCCAGCGCCCGCAGCGTGCCGAGTGCGCCCGCAGCGCCGCCCCCGCCCAAAGCTGGTGGCTGGCTCGGCGGCCTCGACGGCCTGGCCGAGCGCATCACCGACACCGTGGAGCGGGCGCTCGACAGCGTGCCGGGTGTGTCCAGCAATGTGACTTCCAACAGCGCCCGCCCGCCCGGCCCACAGCGCCCCGGCAGCATCCTGAGAATCGAGGTGGAAGACCAGAACGGCGGCAGCTACAGCGCCAACCTGCCGATGAGCCTCGCGGCCCACGTCGGCAAACTGATTCCGCCGCAGGCCCTCAAGTCGCTGGCTAATATGGGCCTGAGCGTGGAAGCCCTGCAACTGCTGCTGGAAAGTAATCCCCCGCTGGGGCCGCTGCTGGAATCTGAGGACGAGAACGGCAACGAGGTGCGGCTGACGGTGAAGTGAGGCAGCCGCCAGGGGCGTCTTGCCCAGCCTGCCAGAGCGGCCCGGTGACGACCGGGTTTCTTCTGGCAGGTTTCTCCTGTTCTCTGCTCAAGGAGCGCTAGATTGAACTCCATGCCCCGCCGCTCTTTGCCCCTGCCGTTCCCCGATGTGACCGAGGCCCCGCTGGTCACCGAGCTGCGTTTTCCCGAGGCGGGCCTCACCATCCAGGGCGAGTTCGAACTCAATGAATTCGCCACCCTCGCGCCCGACACACTCGATTTTCTGCGCCTCTACATCAAGGTGCGCGGCAACCTCAAGGAAGTCGAGCGCATTCTGGGCCTGAGTTACCCCACCGTGCGCGCCCGGTTCGACAACCTGCTGCGGGCCATCGGCTACGAATCCGAGGTCGCCGATCCCCGCGACGAGGTGCTCAGCCAGCTTGAGCGCGGCGACATCACGCCCGAAGAGGCGGCCAAAAAACTGCGGCGCTGAACATTCAATCGTTCAGCGCCGCAGTTTCAGTTGGGTTCGTTTACTCTTCGTCTTTGGCGGCCAGCTCGTTGTACTTGTTGGCCAGCACGAAGAAGGTGGGGGCCCACAGGCCCACGAAGATGCCGAAACGCTCACCGTGGGCGCGCTCGTCGCCGCTGCCCTTGCCGCCGGTGGTAAACCAGATGGCGATGGACGCCAGAATGGAAGCGAAGCCCGCGACGGTCAGTACGTTGGAAGTGGTGCGGTTGTCCATGATGGTGGTCCTCCTGAATGTGATGGTCAGCACGCTGCTGGCCTGCTCCGGTCAGTCTGCTGGACGCGTCGGCACCGCTCTGCATCTTTACTGACCAATCCCGCCGCGCTTAAGAGGAAATTAAGAAGCGTTGCCCGGCAGTTCAGGCTCGTTCTTGGCGTTTCTGAAGATGTCCTGGCCGCTGAACTTCTCGACCTTGACCCGCTGACCGCTGCGGGCGCTCTGGTAAATGGCGTCCATCAGGCGGTGGTCCTGCACGCCCTCCTCGCCAGAGGTATAAGGCTGCCTGTCCTGGCGGATGCACTCGGCGAAGTGATCGACCTCCAGCGTGAACTGGTCGTAGGCAGGAAACTGGGGCCGCGTCTTGGCCTGCTTGTCGCTCAGTTCCAGCTCCAGGCCGCTGTAGACGAAGGCCGGGTCGAGCAGCACCGAGCCGTCCTCGCCCAGCACCCGCACGGTGTCGGTCTTGGTGGCCCCGTAACTGGTCAGGATGTTGGCGATCAGACCACCGGGAAAGCCCAGCATCACGCTCATGGACTCTTCCACTTCCCTGAAGCGCTCGTCTCCCTGAGGCTGATGTGTGGCGGCGTAGACCCACTCCGGCTCCAGGCCGATCAGGAAGCGCAGGGTGTTGAGGCAGTAGATGCCCACGTCCACCAGCGGCCCGCCGCCCGCCTGCTCCAGGCTCAGTCGCCAGACGCTGGCATCGTCTTCCACCTGGGTGTGGATGCTGTCGAGGAGTTTAATTTTGCCGAGCTTGCCCGCCGCGATGGCCCGTTTGGCGGCCCAGTGGTGCGGTGTGTACTGAATGCGGTAGGCCGCCATCAGCTTAACGCCCGCGTTTTTGCAGGCGGCCACCATCGCCTCAGCGTCCTCAGTGTTGGCGGCCAGCGGTTTTTCGCACAGCACGTGCTTGCCCATTTTGGCGGCGCGCTCGGTGTACTCGCGGTGCAGGTTGTTGGGCAGCACGATGTAGATGGCCTGCACATCGCCCCGCTTCGCCAGGTCGTCGAACTGCTCATAGGTGTAGGCGTCGTTCTCGGTCAGGCCAGCGGCACGGGCAAAGGCCTTGCCCTTCGCCGGTTCGCCGGTCACGACGGCGGCCAGGTAAGCGTGCTGGCTGGTTCGCAGTGCGGGAATCAGTTCCTCGGCGCTGAGTTCGCCCAGGCCCACGACGGCGAAACCGACGCGGCGCTGCTGGGGTTCGGGGTTTGAAATATCGGGTTTGTTGGGCATGGCGGCTCCTTTGGAGTGAGGTCCAGTCGCCCGCTTACCCTAGAAGGCGGCGCTCACGTCCGGATTGGGGGGCCGTCAAGCGGTCTTTAAGTAACTGGCAGGTCAATGAAATGGTCGCTCAGATCACCCCGCCGCCGATAACCAGCCGCAGCCCGGCCAGCACCAGCACCACCGCGCACAGCACCAGACCGCCGCGCTTGCCGCTGATGGCCCCCAGAATCAGGCCGATGATGCCCAGCGGCAGCGTCACGAACCAGTTGGTCCAGCCCAGCAGCGGCAAAAATCCCAGGACGAGGCCCAGCACGGCCAGGATGCCGAAGATGATCGAAGCGGTGTTCATGCCTGTGAATACTGTCGGTGCGCCGCGAAAGTTGCTGGACAGTTTCGACTGACCCCGTTCCTGAGTCCGACTTCAAGGAAGCGTGACTTCACGCCCAAGCCGCCTTTGCTCCGTCTTCACGGGCCACCGAGCGCCGGAGTCCAGGCTGCGTGACATGACCAGTTCACAACCCTTGCAGGGCAAGACCATCGCCATTCTCGCTGCCGACGGCGTGGAGCAGATCGAGCTGACCAGTCCGCGTGAGGCACTCGAAAAAGCCGGGGCCACCACCCACCTGATCAGTCTCAAGGCCGGGCAGATCCAGAGTATGAAAGGCGACATCGAGCCGAAGGACAACTACCCGGTGGACAAAACAGTGGCCGACGCGAGTGCTGGCGACTACGACGCTCTGCTGCTGCCGGGCGGCACCGTCAACCCCGACAAGCTGCGCCTGAGCGACGAGGCGATGTCTTTCGTGCGCTCGTTCTATGAGGGCGGCAAGCCGATGGCGGCCATCTGTCACGGCCCCTGGAGCCTGAGTCAGATCGGCATCGTGAAGGGGCTGAAGCTGACCAGTTGGCCCAGCCTGCGCCGCGAACTCGAACTCGGCGGAGCGCAGTGGGTCGATCAGGAAGTGGTGCAGGACAGGGGGATTGTCACCAGTCGCAAGCCGGATGATCTGCCCGCCTTCAACCGGCAGATCGTTGCCCTGTTTGCTGAGGGAGATCAGCACGCTCAGCGTTCCTGAGCCGTCCCTCGTTTCTAAGTGCGCCTGAGTCTGATGCTCACCCGAACCCTGGCGGCAAGGGGCAGGCTGGGAGCATGACCAATTCTGAGAGCACCAGCCAGGACAAGCCCAACCAGTACAAGCTCAGCCGCAGCGAAACCCAGCACGGCAAGGACGGTCAGCACCATCTCATCAAAGGCGAGAAGGGAAGCGTGCGCCTGTGGCACAACGAGGAACCTTCGGTCAATGACGACAAGACCATGCACAAGCACGAGTACGAGACGCTCGGCTACGTCATTTCGGGTCGGGTGGAGTTGCTGGTAGGCGGCCAGACCATCGCCCTGGAACCGGGAGACAGTTACTGCGTGCCCAGCGGTGCGGAGCATGCATTCCATATCCTGGAAACCCTGACCGCCGTAGAAACGACCACGCCCAGCGCCTTCTGAAGTAAGAATCTGTTGGGCAGCTTGACTTTGAGCGCACTCCAACCCCTAGAGTGCGCTCATGACTGATTCCCAGACAGTTCCTGACCACATCACCTCACCGTTCGGTGCCCGCAGCACGGCCCTGGAGGTCGTTGCCGGACACAATTTGAGCGGCAAGACCGCTGTCGTCACCGGAGCTGCCTCCGGTATCGGTGTCGAAACCGCCCGCGCTCTGCTCAGTGCTGGGGCGCGGGTGCTTCTGGCGGTGCGCGACACGGCGAAGGGCGAGGCGGTGGCCCAGGAGCTGAGAAGGAGTACAGGCAATGACGCGGCGGAAGTCGTCGAACTCGACCTCAGCTCGCTGGCCTCGGTGCGTGCGGCGGCGGCCCGGATTCTGGAAAGGGTACCACGGCTCGACATCCTGATCAACAACGCGGGCGTGATGGTCACGCCATTCTCGCGCACGGCTGACGGCTTCGAGATGCAGTTCGGTACCAACCACCTGGGCCATTTCCTGCTTACTGAACTGCTGATGCCTGCCCTGCTGGCGGCGGCCCCGGCGCGGGTGGTGGCGCTCAGCAGCAGCGGCCACCGCCGCAGCGACGTGCGGCTGGACGATCTCAATTACGACTCGCGGCCTTACGAGAAGTGGGAGGCTTACGGTAACTCCAAGACCGCCAATGCCCTTTTCGCCGTCGGCCTGACCCGGAAGTACGGCTCCCAGGGCGTCACGGCCAACTCGGTCAACCCCGGCGGCATCATGACCGGCCTGCAAAAGCACCTGCCTGCCGAGGAACAGCGGGCGATGGGCTGGATGGACGAGAACGGCAATCTCAATCCTGTCTTCAAAACAGTGGAGCAGGGCGCGGCCACCAGTGTCTGGGCGGCGGTGGGTGCCGAGCTGGAAGGCGTCGGCGGCCTGTACCTGGAAGATGTGCAGGAAGCCCTGCCGGTGGACCCGTCACGGCCTTACGTGGGCTACCTGCCCTACCTGCGCGACGGCGAGAAGGCCCAGCGGCTGTGGGACGAGAGCGAGAAACTGGTCGGGCTGAAGTAGACCCTGCCAGTAAGCCAGAGCAAACGCCCCCGATCCGTCTGGGGGCGCTTCTCATTGAGGTCCTGGGATAAAAAGTGATCACGAATGACCTACACTCCGAAATTCGATTGCAAGCACACCGTCGGCGCTTCCGTTCCGGTAGGGGCATAATACGCTCTGGACGTACTCAATGAATGTAATTCAAGTTTGAATAGCTGCATACTGCCTCGCGGTGTTGGCTGGGCGGGTGTGGAGGGCAGGTCTAAAGTTTTAGACTTGCCGGGCAGCCATCTGACCTGCCACCGGTATCTGCCGTCTGGTCGGTTGCCAGTGCTGAAGATGACCCGGACACCCTCAAGGACGTCACTCCTTACCACTTAAGCTACCTGCTGGAGCGCTGAGCGCCTTTTTGCCTTTCTTGCCGGGTCCTTCGCTCCCTTTTGGGGCGTACTGCTCCACCCCGCCCGCCGCTGCGAACTCGGCCTCCAGTTCAGCCAGTGGCTTGTCAGGCTTGCTGCTGGCGTCGCCCGGCAGGGTGTGGGCAAACACCTCGATGGCGTCGGGGTAGCCGTCACCGTCGCTGTCACCATTGGCAGCCAGCACGCTGTACAGCACGTCCCCGAAGTTCGCCCTGGGATTGGTCTGGAAGCCCTTTTGGAGCGCCTGCCCGAACGGATTCCAGGGTGCGCCGCCGTCCTTGTTGACGTGGCAGAAGGTGCAGGCCATGACCCTGCCGCTGTACTGCCACAGCGGCTCGCCCACGTCGTAGTGCAGCTGCTGGATGGCGGTGAGGCGGAAGGCAGGCATCGAGAGGGCCGGCGTCAGGATGAGGAGGGCCAGCGCCCCCCAGCGTCCGAACGTCCTCCTCAACTGAGCCATTTCGGGCCGTCGAATTTGCCGCCCAGGATGTCCTTCGAATCGAGTTTCAGCCAGGTGTCGAGTGCCTGGGCATAGACGCCCCGGAAGTCCTGCTTGTAGCGGATGTCGCCGTCGGCCAGGTTTTCCAGGTCGGGGCTGTCACCGTGAACGCCTCCCTTGACCGATTTGCCCAGCACGAACATCACGCTGCCCTGGCCGTGATCGGTCCCGGCGCTGTCGTTCTCGGCCACCCGCCGCCCGAACTCGGAAAATCCCATCACGACCACCTTGTCCGCAAGTCCCTGCACGTCCAGATCGGCCTGGAAGGCGGCCAGCCCTTCGGCGAGCTGGGTCAGCAGATCGTCTTGCTCAGCGCGTTGCCCGGCGTGGGTATCGAAGCTGCCCAAGCTCGTATACAGCACCCGCTGGCCGTTGCCGCCCGCGATCAGCCGGGCGATGTCCTGCAAGCTGGCAGCGAACTTGCTGTCCGGATACGCCGCGCCGGGGCGGTACTTGCTGAGGTTTTTCTGCACCCGGGCAGTGTTGAGCAGCATCTGCTTGGTGGCTTTCTGGAGGTACTCGGCCTCGCCCTGTCTCGGCGCGTTCAGCATGGTCGTGAAGGGGTCTTTCAGCCCGGCGGGCAACTTGACCTGAAAACTGTCCACGCTGCTGATGCTGGGCAGCGAGAAGTCCTTAGCCTGGAGCGCCAGCGGCGTGGCGTTGCCGATGTTGCTGGCACAAAACGGATCGCCGATGGTCTCGGCAATGCGCCCGATCCAGCCGTCCGAGGCGGCCTGGGTGGGATCGGCGGTGTGCCAGATGGCCATGCTGGCAAAGTGGCTGCGGTTGGGGTTGGGGTAGCCGATATTTTCCAGCCAGCCGAGTTGCCCGGCGTCCCAGAACTTGCCCAGCGCCCGCAGGCTGGGGTGCATTCCCAGATCGGCACTCAAAGTCAGCACGTCTTTTTTGGCAATGGCGATGTTGGGCCGGGCCGCGTAGTACGCGCCGTTGGAATAGGGAATCAGGGTGTTGAGGCCGTCGTTGCCGCCGGTGAGCTGAATGACCACCAGGGTCTGGTCGCCGCCCGAGGCGCTGGCCTGGGCCGCTGCCCGCGCCAGAAAGCCGGGCATCCCGCTGGTGACGCTGACCGCCAGCGCCGAGACTTTGAGAAAATCGCGTCTGTTCATGGAGGACTCCTTTTTCGGATTGTGGGGTGGTGAGCAAAGCAAATATTCCAGCCCATACCCTCAGATCAACTGGTACTCGGGGCTGACCAGCATCAGGTAGGTACGCTGTGCGGGTGGCAGCTTCGCCAGGGCAGGCGGCAGGTGTTCGCTGCCGGTCAGGGCCAGCGGGCTGAACCCGGGCGCGGGTTTGGTACCCTGGCCCAGCGCCTGCTTGCCCAGGGTCAGCCCGGCGGCCACCTGCATTCGCAGGAGCAGCGTGCCGTCGTTGATCCACTCACGGCCCCCGTCCCACCCCTTGACGGTGGGCGGGTGCAGCAGTTGCTGGCCCAGCCGCGCCAGGGTGCCGCTCAGGTTGAGGTAGGTCTTCTCGTCGATGTCGCCACGGTTAGAAGAGCGCAGCGCCCCCACCACGAACTCGGCAGGGCTGCGGATGATGCTGCTTCTGGCCGCGTAGAACTCCTGGCTGCTCAGTAGGTCCTGCATCACCGCCCTGAGGTCGCCGCCGTGCTGGCGGTAGGTCTCGGTCAGCCTGGCCTGCCCCGCTGCGTCGGGCGTGTCACTGACGAACGACCGCCACAGCTTCATGGCGACCCGCCCGGCGGTGGAAGGATGGCCCGCCGCCAGCCGCACGATGTCGTCGCCGCCGAAGTTGCCTGACTGGCCCAGGTAGGTTTTGGAGCCGCTGTCGTGCTGCTTGGGGTTGAAGGCGAAGACTTGCGGGTCGGCAAACTGCTTGTTGCCCCGGCCCCCCTGATAGGTCCAGCCGGTCAGCGCCCTGGCTCCCTCTTTCACGTCGGCTTCCGAGTAGTTGCCGATGCCCGCCGTGTAGAGTTCCAGCAGTTCGCGCCCCAGGTTCTCGTTGGGCTTGCCCTTGCGGTTCTGGTCGTTGTCGAGGTAGTTCATCACGGCAGGTGTCTTGACGGCGGCCAGCGCCAGGTCGGTGAAGTTGCTCAGGGATTGGGTCCTCAGCACCGTCAGGTAGCCTTCCAGCGCGCTGACGTTCTTCACCTTGTCGGTGCCGATGACGAAGTGGTTACTCCACATCAGGGCCAGACGCTCGCGCAGCGGGTAGGGGGTGAGCACCATCTCGCGCAGCCAGCCCGCTTCCATCAGCTTGATGGCGGCGTAGGGGGCCACCGCTTCCAGGGGCTTGAACGGTGTGTCGAGGGTGGTTGCCGGGAAGCTCAGCAACCCGGTGGCGGCGGCCTGCGGTGTCTGCCCGATCAGGGCGCGGATCTGCGCTTCGGTGGCTCCGAAACTGGTGCGGCGCAGCAGATGGGCGGCGTCGGTCAGCGTCAGGGGCCGGGTGTTGGGGGTGAGTGGCACAAAGTCTCCTGGGGGCTTCGAGGATTGCGGGAGGTTCAGGGTTGGCGGGATTCGGGGACAGGAAGAGTCAACTCTGCGGCTCTACGGATTGGAGTCGTCCGGCGGCATGAAAGTTCCCAGCGCGCTGAGGTCGCCGGGCCGGATTCCCTTGAGTGCGGTCTGAAGGTCCTGGGCTGTGAGGTTGCCGACCAGCCAGACGAAGCCGTCGCCGACTTTGCGCGAGACCACACCCTGCGCCGCCTTGACACCTTTTTGCGCGGTGACCAGCGCCAGCACGTTGAGGCCGTCGCTGAACACGACCTGCGCGCCCGCCGGACGCCGCCCCACGCCCACCGCCCGGAAGCCGGGTGGCAGCGCCAGCCCCGGTAGGGCCTGACGTAGCGCCTGCGCCAGCCCTGGCAAAGCTGCGGCCTGCACGGGCTTGCCACGCTTTTGCAGCTTGTCGGCCCGCAGCAGTTCGGCGCGGCGGGCCAGGCTGCCGTCGGCGCTGCGCTCCTCGTAGGCCAGCGGCACATTCCACCTGGCGTCCACCCAGACGCGCCAGCTCGCCGCCGCGCCGACTTTGGGGGTCAGCGTGAAGACCTGGCTGGGCCGCTGCGCCACCACCTCGTCGGGCTGGCGTTTGATGTCGAAGTTCTGCTTGAGCATCGCGGGAAAGACCTCGATCAGCGGCAGGCTCTGGGCCGTGCGGATGGGCGTGGGGCGCGGCGGAAACAGTACCGTGACGCTGGCCTCGCCGCGCACGACGAATCTGGTGTTCTTGATCAGGGCGCTCAGGAGCCGGGCGGCGTCGGTGGGGGTTGTGATGCTGGCCACAACGGTGCTGGGCACGGTATTCTTCAGCGCAGCGGGGGGCAGGGTCGTGACGGATGGGGTGGCCACTTGAGCTGCCAGCACCGGACCACTCAGCGGCCCCAGCAGCAGCAAGGTCAGGACCGCGCGGGCCGCGCCGCGCCTCACCACTCACCGCCCAGCGCCGAGGTATAGGCGTCGTAGGCGGCGCTGCTGGCGAGCAGCGGCTGGGGCGGGGTGGTCGGCGCGGGCCTCAGCACCAGTATCCCGCCGCAGAGGGCGGCGGCCGCCAGCAGTGTGGTCAGTACGGACGGCCACCGGTGCAGAGGGGGGCCCAGACGGCGTGCGGGCAGTGTGGGCAGGGGAGTGGCAGACACCATCGACACCTGGCGGCTCAGAAAGCGCTCCGCTGCGCCAAGGTCGTCCGGGGTCGGCTGCCGCACTCGGACGAACAGGTCGTCCAGATCTGCATCGTCGAACGTTTCGGGGTGGGCGGATGGCGGCTTCATGGCTTGACTCCTTGTTTCGGGGCAGGCACGTCCCAGTGGTCGCTGAGCAGGTCGCGGAGTTGGGCGCGGCCCCGGCTGATTCTCGATTTGACGGTGCCGAGTTCGACATTCAGTACCTCGGCGATCTCTGCGTAGTCCAGTTCGGCCAGTTCGCGCAACGTCACGGCCTCGCGCACGCCCTCGGGAAGCTGCTGCATGGCCCAGGCCAGCCGTTCGCGCAACTGGGCCTGCTCACCGGCCTGCGCCGGGTCGCTGCGGGCTACCATTTCCGGCCAGTCATCCAGCGAATCGGGTTGCTTTTTTCTCAGCGCCGCCGAGCAGGCGTTGATCGTGATGCGGTGCAGCCAGGTGCTGAACTTGGCGTCGCCCCGGAAAGATTTCAGATGTCTGTGCACGCTCACGAACACCTCCTGCACCACGTCGTCGGCAGCGCCGGGGCCCACCACGCTGGCGGCCAGCCGGTGAACCTGGGGCGCGTGGCGGCGCAGCAGTACCTCGAAGGCCCCGGCGCTTTCCGAGTGAGCGCCGCTTCCTGGGTGGGCCAGGCGAATGAGTTGTTCGTCGGTGTAGTCATCCATGGGTGGGGCCGCCCTGAGCAAAGCGCCTTACTTCTTGGAGTCGGGCCAGGCCCTGAAAGTTCCCTGCCCCTCCCTGCTACTCTAGGCCGCGTGAGCCTGAGCCTGCCGCCCGAACTCAGAAGAGTGCTGCCTGCCGCCCGCTGGGAGGACGTATCGGGCGATTCCGGCGCGCGGGTGTGGCGCTCGCAGAAGTTCGTCGTCAAGGTGCAGGAGCTGGGCCGACTGGAAAGCCTGAGAACCGAGCAGGCCAAATTGCGCTGGCTGGCCGGGCGCGTGCCGGTGCCGCGCGTGGTCGGTTACGCCACCGACGAAGTGAGCGAGTACCTGGCCACCACCCGCTTGCCGGGGCTGCCGATGCACCACCCTGACGCCCTGCTGCACGCCCGGCGCAATGCCGGGTTACTGGCCCGCGCCCTGCGTCAGCTTCACGCCCTGCCGGTCCGCGAGTGTCCCTTCAACGAGAGTCTGGCCGTCAAGCTGAGACAGGCACGTGAACGGGTAGAGCGCGGGCTGGTGGACGAGGCCGACTTCGACGCCGAGCGCCGTGGCCAGTCGGCGGCGCAGGTGCTGGCGTACCTCGTTCGCGCCCGACCTGTTGCCGAGGACCTGGTGGTGGCGCACGGCGACGCCTGCCTGCCCAATTTCCTGGTGTCGGGCGACTACGTGGAAGCTGTACTGGACGTGGGCCGTCTCGGTATCGCGGACCGTCATCAGGATCTGGCGCTGGCCCGCCGCAGCCTGCGCCGCAACGCGGACGACGAAATGGCTGATCACTTTCTGGACACCTACGGGCGCAGCCTGATTGATCTGGCGAAGCTGGAGTATTACCAGGGCCTCGACGAACTGTTCTGAGTGATGATTACTCTGGAGTCAGTAGCGGTTAAATGCCGTCTCAGCGGCATTTAACCGACCTTTAGGTCTTCCTTAAGGTGTCAAATGTCCTTTTGGAGCTGTCTGCAAACGAGTAAAGTGAAGTCACCAACAAATCCGTCCTCTGGACTGCATGTGTTCGCGGGTTCTGCGCTTTTAAATGGGCCACTCGGCTTCCAGTTTGCTGACGGGCGTTGCCAAACCGTTCATTCTCAAAGCTTCAAAGGGGGAAAGTGAAGTGTCGAGCATCGTCTGCACTTGGGTTCCGGGCACCACCGATACCATCCGTCTGATGACCCGTCAAAAGACCCTCAAGATCAAACTTCGGCAGGTTGTTTCCTTACTTGGCCCGCAGGCTGTTAACGATCTCTATCTGCGGGGCCGTTTTTCCAAAACAGTGACTCCGGAAGAATTGGAGCAATTGCTGAAAGCCTGAACTGTTGTTAGAACCTCAGTCAGTGTTTGAGAGATCGCCACATGTCAGAGAGCTGGAGGCAAAGTCCATGACTGCCCCCGGCTCTTTTCGATTTCGTTCCGGATCGGCGCTGACCCGACTCTGACGCCTTCTTAAGTGTTCCTCATCTTCGGCTTAGGGCAGATCATCTGCGGCGGGGCATACTGCCTGCATGATCAAACGCTCAATGCTCCTACTCGGCGCGGCCCTCACCGTGGCCAGCGCCACTCAGGCCTCGGCAGGTCGGCTCTCGCCGGATCTGCTGACCAAAGTCCGGTCCAACAGCACCGCGCCGATTGGCGTCATCGTGCGCTTCAGCGTCTCCAATTCGGCCCAGGGCCGCGACGTGTTCAAGAACCTGCGGGTGCAGTTGCAAAACAGCCTCTCCAAGCTCGGCCCGGCGGCGGGTTTCGTCAATGATTCCCTCAAGAAAAACGGCGCGGAGCTGTGGCTCGATCAGTCCATCTTCCTCAAGCTGACGCCCGCCCAGATTCGCGCCCTGGTGACGTTGCCCATCGTGGACGAGATCTTCGAGAACTTCAAGGTGCAGATTCCCAAGGCCCAGGCGCTCAGCGCGGCCAGCGCGCCCACCGGGGTGCCGTACCATCTCCAGGCCATCGGGGCCAAGCAGGCCCAGGCGGCGGGCTTCAAGGGGCAGGGCGTCCGCATCGGGCACCTCGACACCGGTATCGATCCCAACTCGCCGGAATACAAGGGCAAGATTCTCAACTACGCCGAGTTCAACGGCGACGGCGACAAGGTGCAGGGCAGTCAGCCGCACGACACCGCCGAGCACGGCACCCACACGGCGGGTCTGCTGGTCGGCAACACGGTGGGCGTGGCTCCCGATGCCAGGCTGATCAGCGCCCTGGTCCTGCCCGACGGCTCCGGTACGTTTGCCCAGGTCATCGCGGGCATGCAGTGGGTGCTCGACCCCGACAACAATGCCGACACCAACGACGGCGCGAACGTGGTCAGCATGAGCCTGGGACTGCCCGGCACCTACCAGGAGTTCGTGGTGCCGGTCCAGAACATGCTCAAGGCGGGCGTGGTGCCGGTCTTCGCCATCGGTAACTTCGGCCCCACGGCGGGCAGCACCGGCAGCCCCGGCAACATCCCCGACGTGATCGGCGTCGGCGCAGTCGATCAGAACGGCCAGGTGGCCTCGTTCAGCAGCCGGGGTCCGGTGGCCTGGACCGGGGCCTACAGCGGCACCTTCATCAAGCCTGATGTGGCGGCCCCCGGCGTGGCGATCACCAGCAGCTTCCCCGGCGGCGGCTACGGTTCGCTGTCCGGCTCCTCACAGGCGGCCCCCATCACGGCGGGTGCGGTGGCGGTGATGTTGGGAGCCAAGCCCGGTACCAGCGTGGACGCCATCAAGCAGGCGCTCTACTCCAGCGCCTCCAACAACGGCCAGAAGAACAACAACACCGGCTACGGCGAGATCAATCTGCCCGGCGCACTCGCCAAGCTGGGCGTGAATATCTCTGCTCCCGCTCCTACCCCCGCTCCGGCACCGACGCCCGCCCCGACGCCGACCCCTGCGCCCACTCCGGCACCGACGCCAACCCCAACGCCGACGCCGACCCCCGCGCCCACCCCAACCCCAACGCCAACTCCGACCCCCACGCCGCCCCCGGCCAACAATAATGTGGTGCCGCCTGTCGGCTACACCTTCTGCGCGCCGGAAGGCGGAGCCTGCAACTTCAGCGGCGAGCGTCAGGCCGCGTTCGGCGCGAATGGCCGCTACATCTCCGGCACCGCCACCGACGGCTTCAAATGCACCGTGGCGGAATGGGGATCGGACCCGGTGCCCGGCGCGACCAAGGCCTGCTTTCTGAAACCCGGTGCGGCTCCCGCGCCCAAGCCCACTCCGGCCCCGGCCCCCGCGCCGACTCCGGCTCCCAAGCCGCCGACCTCCGGTAAGCTGCCCACCGTGCTGCTGGTGGACGACGACATGGGCCAAGGACCGGACGTGACCACCTACCTGCGTGACGCGGTCAAGGCCAATGCCGCGCCGGGCGGGGCCTTCCGCTGGGACGTGCAGACCCAGGGCGCGGTGCCGCTTGAGGAGATGAAGAAGTACGACATTCTGCTGTGGCTCAGCGGTGAGCAGTACAGCAACACCATCACGGCGGCCGACCAGCAGAATTTGCAGCAGTACCTGGCGGGCGGCGGCAAACTGATCGTCAGCGGTCAGGACATCGGCTACGACATCGGCGAGAGCAACTTCTACCGCAGCATCCTCAAGGCCCAGTTCGTGGCCGATTCGTCCGGCACGACCAAGTTCGTGACCAGCGGCGTCCTGGGCAACGTGGGCTACACCCTCAACGCCGACGGCAGCGCCAAGGATCAGGTGTACCCCGACGTGATCGCCAACATCGGCGGCAGCGTGGTGGCCGGATCGTGGGGCAGTGCGGGTGCGACGGCGGGCACCATTCAGGCCCAGAGCATCGGCGCGGACAACAACAAGGCCCGTGCCCAGTCCAAGAGCGGCAAACCGCGCGGCCTGATCGAGCAGGTGACGACCAGTGTGCTGCGCCAGCTCATCGGGCAGGCGGGCAACGGCAAGCCGGTCAAGCAGCCCTCGGTGCGTGCCCAGTCGGCGGGCCAGGATGCCGGGGCCATCGTGCTCAACGACGGAGGCCGCTACCGCACTGCCACGATGGGCTTCGGCCTCGAAGGGCTGTCGCCCAGCGCCCGTTCGTCGCTGCTCAAGGCCACCTTCAACTGGCTGATGCGCTGAGTTAATCTCAAGCTCTTTTCCACTCAAAGCCCGCCTTCCAACTGGGAAGGCGGGCTTGTTCAGCGTGGGATATTTACGCCACGTCGTCGTTCGCCAGTTCCAGGCGGCCCTTGGGCAACCAGACGTTGACGGTGGTGCCGCTGCCCACCTGGCTCTTGAACCAGATGCGCCCGCCGTGGGCGTCTACGATGCTGCGGGCAATCGCCAGGCCCAGTCCTGCGCCGCCCTGGTCGCGGCTGCGCGATTCCTCCACCCGGTAAAAGCGGTCAAACAGTTTCTCCAGATGCTCCGGGGCGATGCCGGGGCCGTCGTCACTGACGCTCAGACGCACGCCGCTCTCACCGGTTTCGTTCGTGTCGGCGCGGCTGCTCAGCTCGACCTGACTGGCCCCGGCCTTGAGGGCGTTGCTGACCAGATTGATGACGACCTGCTTGAGCCGGTCCGGGTCGCCCTCCAGCGCCTCGTCGCTGCCGGTAACATTCAAAGTCGCCTGCTGGGCCTGGGCCAGCGGCTGCAACTCGCGGGCGATCTCGCCCAGCAGCATCCTGGGCAGCACCGGCTGGCGGCGCAGTTGCATCACCCCGCCGTCTGAGCGGGCCAGTTCCAGCAGGCTGCTGATCAGATTGGTGAGGCGCTCGGCCTCGCTGCGGATGATGGTCAGGCTCTCGCGCTGGCCCTCGCTGGGGCTGGTGCGTCTCAGCAGGTAGCTGGCGTGGCCGCTGATGGCCGTCACCGGGGTTCTGAGTTCGTGGCTGGCATCGGACGTGAAACGCCGCTGCGCCTCGAACGAGCCTTCCAGACGGCCCAGCATCCGGTTGAGCGCCTGGGCCAGCGACTGCACTTCGTCACGGGTGCTCGGCTCCGGTACGCGGGCGCTCAGCGTCTTCCCCCCGATCTGTTCGGCGGCTTTCTGCACCTGTCGCAGCGGCCTGAGTGCCTGGCCCGAGAGCAGGTAGGCCCCCACGCTGCTGATGACCAGCCCACCCAGAAACAGCACCCACATCAGCGATCTCAGACGGTCCAGCGTGTCGTAGGTCGGTTGCAGGCTGCGCCCCACGTAGATCAGCGCCGCCTGGGTCAGCGGCTTGTTGTCGATGGCGACGCCGGTTTGAATCTCGGAGAGCTGCACATACACCTGGGTCGGCACCGGATCGTCGAAGGCCGCCTGGGTCGGCACGGTCAGCTCCAGCCCGCGTGAGGGGTCGCTCAGGAGCTGGGTCAGTTGGGCGTCGCTCAGCTCAATCGGCGCGTTCGGGTCGATGCCCACCGGCAGGCGCTTTTTCGAGGCGATCAGCCGCATGAAATTCAGCTCGGCCACGCGGTCCTGGGGACTGCTCTCCATCATCGCCTGCAAATTGTCGATGCTGGTCACCAGCGGGTCAATCTGAATGCGGTAATTGGGAAAGCTCTGGCGCAGGGTCGATAAGGTGGGACCGCTGGGGTCGCTGGGATCGCTCAGCAAACCGCCCCCCAGCCGGTCCAGTGGGCTGGCCGGGTCGAGTGGGGCGTTGGGCAGTACCAGACGGCTGATCTGCCCGAAGGTGTTGGTTTTGAGATCGTCCTTGATGCTGCCGATCAAGCGGTTTTGCATGATGCCCAGCACCAGCACTGCCAGCAGGGCCAGTAGCGCGGCCAGCAGCACTGTGTAAAACAGGGTCAGCCGCCCGCGCAGGGTCATGCGGGCGGCCTGATATGACTGAAGATGGAGGAGAGGAGGGCAGACATGGCCGCCAGTCTACAGGCAAGCGGTGAGCTGCGGGTTCCCGGCCTGGGGGCGGGTTATTCCTCGCGCAGCACGTAGCCCACGCCGCGCACGGTGTGGATCAGGCGGCGCTCGCTGCCCTCTTCGAGCTTGCGGCGCAGGTAGCCGATATACACGTCTACGACGTTGCTGCCGCCGGTGTATTCGGGCCAGACCTTCTCCTCGATCTCGAAGCGCGAGAAGACCTTGCCGGGGTTGCGGGCCAGCAGTTCGAGCAGCTCGAATTCCTTGGCGGAGAGCTCGACCCGCCGTCCACCCCGGAAGATCTCGCGCCCGTCGAGGTTCATGACCAGATCGGCCACCCGCACTTCCCCAGTCACGGCAGGGTTGACCCGGCGCAGGTGGGCGCGCACACGGGCCAGCAGTTCCTCGATCGAGAACGGTTTGATCAGGTAGTCGTCGGCCCCCGAGTCCAGGCCCTCCACCTTGTCCTGAATGCCGTCCTTGGCGGTCAGGATGATGATGGGGGTGTTGGAGGTCTTGCGGACCCGGCGGGCCACTTCCAGGCCGTCGAGCACCGGCAGCATCAGATCGAGAATCACCAGATCGGGGTTGACTTCGCGGAATTTGGACAGGCCGGTCACGCCGTCGAAGGCCACCTCGGTGGCGTAACCTTCGGCGGCCAGCTCCAGCTCAATAAAGCGGGCAATGTCTTTTTCGTCTTCGATGACGAGCACCAGGGGCTTGCGTTCCATACCTCCACCCTACGTTCCATTCTCATGAGAAGAGGGGTGGGGGGCTTAACCACTTTTCATCTGGCCGCTTCGAGCAGCAGGCCGCGCACGGTTCCGGCCAGATACAGGCTGCCGGTGACCAGCAGCGTGCCGCCCGGCGGGGTCAGCGCCCGCGCCCGCGCGAAGGCCGCAGGTACGCCCTCCACTGCCTCGCCGCCGAAGCGCCTGGCCAGCTCGCGGGGGTCACTCGCCAGATCGCCGGGAGAGGTGAACACCCGCCGGGGGGCCAGGGCCAGCAGCGGCGCGAGGGTCGCCCCGGTATCCTTGCGGGCCAGGTTGCCGAACAGCAGCACGTCGGCGTGCGGCACGGCAGCGGCCAGCGCCCGGGCGGCGTGCGGGTTGTGCGCGCCGTCAAGCAGCACAGTAATGTCGGCCACCCCGTTTCCAGGCAGCCCGAAGCGCTCCAGCCGGGCCGGGTGGCCCGCGTCCAGGGCAGCCTCGATCCCGCTGCCAGAGCCCAGCAGCCGCAGGGTGGCGGCGGCCAGCTGGGCATTCTCGATCTGGTGCGGCCCGGCCAGGCGTGGCGGGTGCGGCAACTCGAAGAGGGCCGGGTGCGTCTGCGGCGTGTAGAGGGGTGTGCCCCGCTCTCCGGCCACCTGCCGGATCACGTCCAGACCCTCGCCAATGGCGGTTGTCAGCAGCGGCACGCCCGCCAGTGCGGCCCCGGCCTTGTCACGGGCGATGTCGCTGAGGCCTGGCCCCAGGACCGCCGTGTGGTCGAGCGCGACATTGGTGAGGGACACCGCCGCGACGCGGTGAAGCGCCTGGGTGCCGTCCGAGCGGCCCCCCACGCCCGCCTCCATCACGGCCCAGCTCACGCCTGCGCGGGCAAATTCCGAGCAGGCCAGCCCCAGTGTCAGGTCGAAAAAGGCTGCGTCCGGAGCGTGCTGACGCGCCCAGGCGATGAAGACGGCGCTGCGGCGTGGGTCCAGCTCCTGCCCGCTGGTCCGAATGCGTTCCTCGAAGCGCTCCAGATGCGGGCTGGTAAAGCGCCCGGTGGGAAGTCCGGCGGCGATCAGTCCGGCTTCCAGCATGGTGCAGGTGCTGCCCTTGCCGTTGGTGCCGATGACCCGAATGCTCTGAAACGTCTGGTCCGGCGAGCCGAGCTGGTCGAGCAGTGCCCGCGCCCGCTGCGGCCCCCGCGCCTGGCCCTGACGGGTGCGCGAGTAGAGCCAGTCGTAATCGGGCCGCTCCTGCTTGGGCCAGTTCTGCTCAGGTTGTGCTGGTTCAACAAGGTCACCGGGCCGCGTCATCTCCGGCGCAAGATACGCCATCTGTCAGGCTTGGAGAGCAGGGGAGATCGGGAGATCGCCCGGTGGCCCGGCCCGCTAAACTGGCTGAGTGACGGTTTCCTTGACAGCTTCCTCAGAACAACTTCAAGTCGGCGTGGTGATGGGCAGCCGCAGCGACTTCGACACCGTGAGTGGCGCGCTGACTGTGCTCAAGCAGCTCAAAGTCGCCTACGAGGTGCGGGTGCTCTCGGCCCACCGCACGCCGCAGCTTCTCTCCAGCTACGCGGCGCGGGCCGAGCAGCTGAACTTCTCGGCCATCATCGCGGCAGCGGGCGGGGCGGCCCACTTGCCCGGCATGCTGGCGGCCTACGGGCGGGTGCCGGTGCTGGGCGTGCCGGTGCAGAGTAGGGCGCTCAGCGGCCAGGACTCGCTGCTGAGCATCGTCCAGATGCCTGCCGGGATTCCGGTGGCGACCTTTGCCATCGGCCCGGCAGGAGCCAGAAATGCGGCCCTGTTTGCTGCCGCCATGATCGCCACCACCGACGCGGCCATGCGCGAGCGCCTCGACGCCTTCCGCGCTGCCCAGACCCAGGCTGTGCTGGACGATCCGTACTTCGAGGATGAGCCGCAGGCGGGCGAGGCGTGAGCGCGCCGTTCCCGGTGGCCACCCTGGGCATTCTGGGCGGCGGCCAATTGGCCCAGATGCTGGCGCTGGCGGCCCTGCCGTTGGGCGTGCGGGTGGTGGTGCTGGAACCTGATCCACACGCCCCAGCCCGCGTGTGTGCCGAGCACATTCAGGCCCCCTACACCGACGCAGCGGGGTTGGAGCGCCTGGCGCAATGCGACGCCGTCACGCTGGAATTCGAGAACGTGCCGCTGGCGGCGCTGGCCCAATTGGAGGGCCGGGTGCCGGTGAGGCCTGCCGGGTCGCTGCTGAATTTCAGCAAGCACCGCGCCCGTGAGAAGGAGGCGCTGCACGCGGCGGGTGCCGGAACCGCTTCCTTTGTGGTCATCGAAACCGAGGCTGATCTGCCCGGCGCGCTGGAACGGATCGGCGGGCGCGGCGTGCTCAAGACTGCCGAACTCGGCTATGACGGCAAGGGCCAGGTGCGCATCGGGGCGCAGGCCGAACTCAGTGTGGCCTGGGGCGAGTTGGGCCGGGTGCCCTGTGTGCTGGAAGGCTGGGTCGACTTTGTCCGCGAGGTCAGCCTGGGTGTGGCGCGCACAGTGGGCGGCGGGCTGGCGTTCGGCGGCCTGACCGAGAATGTCCACCGGGACGGTATTCTGCGCCGCAGCCTGTACCTGCCGAACGATCCTGCTGAGGTGCAGGCCCGTGCCCTGGCCCGTCAGGTGGCCGAGGGCTGGAACCTGGAAGGGCTGCTGACCCTGGAGTTCTTCGAGCTGCCTGGCGGTGAGCTGCTGGTCAACGAGGTCGCGCCCCGCGTTCACAACAGCGGCCACCTGACCCAGGACGGCGGCGGCGTCAGCCAGTTTGAGGCGCAGGTGCGGGCGGCGCTCGGCTGGCCTCTGCCAGACTTCACGCCGAAACTGCCCTGTGCCATGGTCAATATTCTCGGCTGGCCAGCGGATCAGGAACCCGACTGGCAAGGCATTCTGAAGCTGGAGGGCGCGAGGCTGCACCTTTACGGCAAGGCCCACAAGCCGGGGCGTAAGCTAGGGCACGTCAATCTGGTGGCGCAGGACGAGGCGGCACTCAGGGCCAGGCTGGGGGAGTTGGAAGCGCTGATTCCCTGAGCCACATAAAACGAAAAGGGGGAGAAGTCGCTCTGGACTTCTCCCCCTTTCATTACTGGAATTACTCGCTCTTCGTTTCCTCGTCCTGAGCCTGCTCGCCTGATTCACTCTGAGCAGCTTCGGCGCGCTCGTCGCTGGCCGACTCAGTCTGGGCGGCCTCGGGCTGGGCCTCGCTGGTCTGGGTCTCTGCGGCTTCTGGGCTGGCCGCTTCCGGCTTGGGCGCGAGCTGGGCGAGGGCCTGGGTCAGCGCCTTCTCGCGCACGATGCTGGCGTAGTAGCTGTTGAGGCCGTCCGGCCCGAGCTGGGTGCGCAGCTGCTGGGCGGTCAGCTCGTTGGCCTGGGCCAGCGCCATCATGGTCTGGTTGAATTCCTGGTCGCTGACGTTGACCTGCATGTCTTCGGCGAGCTGCTCCAGCGCCAGATCACGGCGTACCCGAGTCTCGGCGTTCTTGTCGAGGTCGGCCATGAATTCGTCGAGCTTGCCCTGCTCCTGCATGAAGCTCTCGTACTCGCCCCACTTGACGCCCTGGCGCGAGAGGTCACTCTGAATTTCTTCCATCATGGCGTCGCGGCGGCGCTTGAGCAGCGCTTTGGGAATGGTGGTGTCCATCCCGGCGACAAGCTGCTCGATGAACTCCTCGCGGCGGGCCGCCTCGCCTTCCTGCTGGGCGCGGCGGGTCAGCTCGGTTTTCAGGTCGGTTTGCAGACGGTCCAGGCTCTCGAAGTTGAGGCTCTTTGCAAACTCGTCGCCGAGTTCCTGGCGCTGCTTGTGGCGCACGTCCAGCACCTTGACCTCCACGGTGTGCTCGGGATGCTCGTGGTCGCCGTGCTGGTGGGCGGGCACGGTGATGCTCACCTCGTCACCCTTGCTCTTGCCGCTGAGGGCTGCCTGCACGTGGGGTTCGGCCACGTCGAGGTAGATCGGGTAGCTGCCGCCCTCCTCGCCGGTTTCCTCGATCATGATCATGTCGTTGCCCTCGGCGGGCCGCTCCACGCTCTCGAAGGTGGCGTTGCGGTCTTGCAGGTCACTGAGGGTGCGCGAAAGCACGTCATCGGTGATCTGCGGCGCGGCGGAGCTGAGCTGAGCGGCCTTCCAGTCACCGAGCTTGACCTCAGGGTAGGTCTCGCCCTTGACGCTGAAATCGAACGACTGGCCGTCTTTCAGGGTGGCTGGGTTGATCTCGGCGTCTACCAGGCTGAGTTTCAGCTCGCGGGCGGCCTGGGGGTAGTGGACTTGCAGCAGCCGGTCACGGACCTCGTTCTCGACGTAGTCCGCGCCGACCCGCTGCTCCAGCACCTTCTTGGGGGCCTTGCCAGGTCTGAAGCCCGGCACCCGCACGTCGCGCGACAGCCCGGCCCAGACCTGCTGGTAAGCGCGGCTGACCTCTGCGGCGGGAACCGACGCCTTGAATTCGACTTTGTTGCCCTCTCTACTCATCAGCTCTGCCATGGTCTCTCCCGTTGCGCCGTGCGCTCTTGCCCTGCGATTGCTTCCCCGCTTTCCCTGCTTCAGCGGCAAAAAGAACGGCCCCATCACAGGGCCGCCGTTTCTGCTGGTGCGAGGAAAGGGACTTGAACCCTCACATCTTTCGATACCAGATCCTAAATCTGGCGCGTCTACCAGTTTCGCCATCCCCGCGTGTGACTCACCGGCCTTGAGCCGACTTCCGTCAGCACGTGGGGCTTTCCCGGCGCAGCTCTGGACACCTGTGTAGTTGGGGTGGATTAGGGGACTTGAACCCCCGGCCTCCGCTTCCACAGAGCGGCGCTCTAACCAACTGAGCTAAACCCACCGTACCCACCGGACCGGCTCGGTCCAGCTTCCTGCCTTGCTCAGAGCCTGCGCTGTGAGCCTGACTATGCTAAAGAATCACTCTCCAGGTGTCAAGCGCCCATCTAGGAAAGCGCGCCGCCGTCTTCATCTTCCGGCGTCTCCCAGGTCTGCCGGGGGCCCTCAAGATGGCGCTCCGGCACGTCGGCCCAGCGGCCCGAGATCACCGGAACAAAGCCCGGCGCGTGCCTGCGATCAGTCCGGGCGTACAGGTACACCCAGCTCCGGGCCGGGCCGCCAGCAGTCTGCACCGTGACCAAGGCGCGCTCGTACAGCGGCGGTGAGAGGTGCAGGCCCTCCAGGTCGTCGAGGAAAGGGAGGGCAAGCGGCCAGCTCGCGGCGTCGTAGGTGTAGAGCCAGCCGTGAACCACGGCGCTGGCCTGCGCGTCGGTAAACAGCGCCGGGTAGCCCTCGGGCCGCAGATCGGCCAGCACCACGCCGCCGAGCTGGGCGATCTGCGCGTGGTAGGTACCGCCACGGCGGGCGACGGCTTCCCAGCGCTCGCCGGGCATCAGGGTGCCGTAGACGAAGACACTGGTGGGTTCGCGGCTGGGTTCGGAGCCGGTGGATTCGGAGCTGGCATCGGTCACGGGGGCGTCGGGCTGGCTCATGTCTCCAGGGTAGAGCGGGGCGGGGGCGCAACTGTCAGAATGACGCCCATTTCTCACCCCCTGACGGCGCAGAGTGGGGCATGTCGCCCGAACGATCTGATTCCGGTATGGCCCGGCTGGGAGCCAGGGTATGGCTCGGGCCCGTGCTGGCTCTCTCTTCTGTCGCCGCCGCGCAGGGCGCAGCCCCCCAGCTCAGCGCGCCGCCGACCTCGCCACTGCCCCGCCTGGCCGCCCCACCTGCCGGGGTCGACGCCGCGCCCAAGCCGCTGACCCAGAGCGAGCAAAAGAGCCTGGGCAGCATCTTCACCAAGTCCCGGCCCGGCAGCCTGCGTCTGGAGCAGTGTCCTGTCACCGGAAGCTGCGAGCCGCCCGATGGCGAGCCCGATGGCCTGGGCAGCGCCTTCGTCATCGAGTCGGGGGCGAATGGCACACTGGCACTGACGGCTTACCATGTGGTGTTCGGGGCCAAGAAGCTGGTCGCCGTGACACTTGACAAGACCCGCTACCCGGTAACGGTGCTGGGCTATGACGACGGGCACGACGTGGCCCTGCTCAGGATCAACGTTCCGACGGGGCGCACCCTGCCGGTGCTGCCGCTGGCTGCCGCCATGCCCAAGGTGGGCCAGAGTGCTTTGGCCATCGGCAACGGGGGCGGCGACTTTCTGGTTTCAAAAACTGGGCGGCTGACGGCGCTGAACGTGGCGGCCAGCCGTGCTGACTTCCCGCCAGGCACGCTCGAACTCACTGCGCCGCTGGTGCCGGGCGACAGCGGCGGCCCGATACTCAACGCGCAGGGCGAGGTGATGGGCATCGTGAGTTACATCAGCGCCATGCCCACGCCGTTCGGCATCGCCACCCGCTCCTCGTATGCCGTGCCGGTGACCAGAAACGCGCCGATTCTGGCCCAGCTCCGGGGCGGCCTCAAGGTGGACGCGCCAGTCATTGGCCTGCTCTCGTTCGGTGACATCGCCGATGAATATTTCGGGCCGCTGGGCCTGGGCAGCCTGCCCGGCGCGGTGTTCACCTCGGTCACCAAGGGCAGCCCCGCCGATCAGGCCGGACTGAGGCCGCTTAAGCCGCTTAAGACTGACCAGAACGGTACCCCCACCCGGCTCAGCGGCGACGTGATCACCGCCATCAACGGCCTGCGGATTCACAATTTCGACGAACTGCTCAGCGCGGTGCGGGCGCGGCGGGTGGGCGACGTAATCAAGCTCAGCGTGGTGCGCGACGGCAAACCGATTCCCGATCTGAGCCTCAAGCTGGGGCCGCGCACCCTCACGGCAGGTGAGCAGCCCTAACGTGGTGAAGGGGGTGTCGTCTACTTCTGGCCCAGCGGATCACTGACGGCAGGGGTGAAGCCCAGCGACTGGTCGCAGTCTGAGCAGCGTCCCGGCACCACTCCGCCCGCAGCCAGCGCGCCGCAACTCAGGCAAGCCAGTGGAGCGTTGTGAATCGTGCCGGGCGGGACGATGCTGGGCGGTTCCAGATCCCAGGGCGGCACAATCGGTAGGCCTGGCGGCGCTTTGCCGGACGGGTACGTGAACAGGCTGAGCTGGCCGTTTTGCTCGAAGTAGGCCCGCTGCACTTCGCCGAGTTGCCGGACGCTTTGGTTCCTGAGTGTCTCGCACACGTCTTCGCGACTGAGTTTGGCGTGTTCGAGTTCGGAAAGGCGCAGGCGGCCGCCGTGCACCAGTTCGCTGGGCCGTCCTTCGATCAGGGTTTCCATCCGCTCGCTGCGGCGAATCAGAAGCGCCATACCGTGTTGAAGGCCCACCACCAGGGCCATTACCAGCATGGCGTGCAGGAGCGGCACCTCGGGGTAGAACATCGGGTCGCCCACCGCCGAGCCGAGCGCGATGACGATGGCAAACTCGATGGCGCTGAGTTGCGCCAGACTGCGCCGCCCGGTGGCCCGCAGCAGCACGATCAGCCAGATGAACACCACCAGCGTCCGGAAAGCGATCTCCAGATAAAACAGTGGCGGCGCGTCGCCCACAAAGAGCCTGGCCCAATCGAAGAGGGGCGACGTCGTTCACGGCTGCTCCGGCCAGCCCCCGCGCAGATCCTCTTCGCTGAGCCCCAGCCCGGCCAGGATCTGCGGGCGAGGCCACCCGGTCAGGGCACTCAGCTCGGCGAATGCCTGCTCAAACGTCTCGGCATTGGCCTGGGCCTCAAGGGGACCGGATTGCCGGAGGACGAGCCACAGGGCATTGCGGCGCTCCAGAAAGGCACGGTTGGTTGCATGGGGCATGGGTCTATTTTAAGTTGAACCGCTGGGGTCGGCAGCGGTGTTAAGCTCTCGGGCGTGAACAGACCGCCGATGACCGCCTCCAAAGCGGAGTGGCGCACCTGGGCCAGGGCGCAGCGCGCCGAATTGCCCGACGTTTCGGCGCAGCTCTGCGCGCAGCTGCAAACTTTCCTGCAGGCGCGTGGTGCGGCAGTGGTACTGGCTTACCGGGCGCTGCCGGGCGAAGTCGATGTGTCGGCCCTGAGTGCTGACTTCACCCTGCTTGCCCCGCGCGCCCACTTCCGGCCCACGCCGCGCCTGACCCTGCACGCCTGGGAGAGCGCCACCGAGTTGAGCCGGTTTGGGGCGCTGGAGCCGCCGCTGGGCACCCCGGAAGTCGGGCGGGAGGCGGTGGACGCTGTGCTGCTGCCGGGCCTGGCCTTCGACACGGCAGGCGTGCGCCTGGGCTACGGCGGGGGCTTTTATGACCGGCTGCTGGCCGACTGGCTGGTCTGCACGGTGGGTGTGGTGGCCAATGCGTTGCTGATGCCTGCTCTGCCGCGCGAGGCCCACGATTTGCCGGTGCAGTGGCTGGCGAGTGAGACGGGGGTGCGCCGCTCCCAGCAGGCTTGACACCTTCCGAGGGAGTGCTTATACTCCCCTTCGCCCTCAAGGGCCGTTAGCTCAATTGGTAGAGCAGCTGACTCTTAATCAGCGGGTTGTAGGTTCGAGTCCTACACGGCCCACCATAGAAAAGCCTCGTCTCAGACGAGGCTTTTTGCATTCTGCTGAAGTGAGATTGAGGCGCTTTCAGACCGGAATGTCACTTCAGTGTCACTCCGCCCGCCTCAACGGCCGTTTTGGCTGCTGCCGCGCCCTGCGCTGCGCCGCGCGTCTTGATGGGCCGCAGGTCTGCCAGATCGAAGGCCTCCTCCTCCCACTGCTGATCGTTGAGGTGTGTAGACGCGCACGGTGAAGACCACGTCGGTGTGCCCGAGGCGGTCACTGCTTCTCTTTGGCGTCAGGCCATGCTGGAACATCAGCGAAGAGGACGAAGACATCGAAGACCGACCCAGTGTGAATTAATTAACACCGGAACCTCCACCTCATTTAAGTCCGCTGTTAGAGCCTGGCGGGGAAAGTAAAGGGTGCGCGCGTGGAGTGCTGTCGTTCCAGATTCTGGCAGACCACTTCAAATTCAGCGGGCACAGGAGGATGAAATGCATATCTTACAAAAAGTCTTTTGGGCGGGCCTGGGTCTGAGCACCATGCTGCTGCTGGGCGGCTGTGGTCAGTCAGGGGTCCAGGGGCTGAGCAAGGCGCAGGCGGTCAGGTACGAGTACAACACGTCCGTGTCGATTACCGCCAGCGACACGCAGGCCGCCGTCGAGCAGCGCTACGGTGCTACAGCGGTGGTCTGGCGACCCGACGCTGGATTTGCGGTGCTGGGCCTGCATCACAGGCCCCAAGGTGGGCAGCTTCAGGTACAAGATCTGAATGGAGCGGCACTCACGTATGTGGACAATCAGAACGTCTTTGGGGCCAGCGGCACGTCGAGCGCCTGGTCCGGGAAGGCGGTGCAACTCGACAGTGCGGGCCGGGCCTACGTCTGGAGCGGGGGCCGTGCCTACGTTTGGAGTGGAGGGCGTGCCCGTGTCTGGAGCGGTGGCAGCGGCACCGTGGGCGGTATTCCCGAAAACAGTGCAACTTGGGGCCGGATCGGTTTGCCCGCCGCCTGGGCCGCCGCGCCCAACCTGGGTGAGGGCGTGACGGTGGCGGTCATCGACACCGGTATCGACCTCCAGCACGAGATGTTCCAGGGTGCGCTGGTCGGTTCCCAGGACCAGTGGGATTTCGTCGGCAACGACGCAGTGCCGCAGGAAGAGGGCAGCTTCTCGGACGAAGGGTTCGGCCACGGCACCAATGTGGCGAGCATCGTCTTGCAGATCGCGCCGCACGCCAGGATCATGCCGCTGCGGGTGCTGGCCCCGGACGGCAGCGGCGACGAAACAGCGGTGGCGCAGGCCATCGACTTTGCTGTGTCTCACGGCGCAAACGTCATCAACCTGTCGCTCGGTTCCATCACCAAGTCGGACACGATCAAGAAGATGATCAATTACGCCGCCAGCAAAGGCGTCGCGGTCATCTCTTCGTCCGGCAACACCGGCGACGACCGCGTGACCTACCCGGCGCGGGACGCCAGCGGCAATTTCATGGTGGGCGTCGGCAGCGTCAATTCCAAAGACCTGAAGTCGGACTTTTCCACCTACGGCGATAAGGTCGGTGTGATGGCCCCCGGCGAGATGGTCTGGGGTCCGGTGCCGGGCAACCTCTTCTCATACTGGAGCGGCACCTCGATGGCCTCGCCGATGGTGGCGGGCAGCTTGGCGCTGGCGCTGGGCCAGCCACTCGCCAACAAAATCAAGCCGGAAAACCTGGTCGGCCTGATCCTCAAAACCGCCAGTGATATCAAGAACCTGAACGGAAGTTACGGCGCGAAGGTCAAATTGCGCTTGAACGTCGGCAGCTTCATTCAGGCAGCCACGCAACCCTCTTCGTCCAAGTAGTTCGGTTGAGGCTGCGCCGGTCACTGAGGCCGGTGGCAGGCTGAGTCCAGACAGCGGTCTTCACCATCTTGTTGCAGCGGGGGCATGGCCGGGCCGGGTCCGTCCCCGCTGCTGTTCGTCAACCAATCGGCGCTTCAGCTTTCGGCGCGTCGCCCCTGATTTCTTTCCGGCCCCGGAGTCCTGTTATGCAGCCACCCTTTGACGCCTTCGCTCAGCCGCCCAATTCCCCGACGGTGGACGCCCTGATCCATGCTGCCTCGGCGCTGCTGCCCATCAACCCCAAGCGCGCGCTGGACATGGCCCAGGAAGCGCTGGCGTTGGCCTGCGATCTGGCTTATCAGGCGGGGCAAGCGCAGGCCCATTTGCTGTGCGGGCAAACCCTGCACCGCATGGCTGAGCTTCAGGAGGCCGAAGGTCACCTCAACAGAGCCGTCACGTTGTTCACTGACCTCGGCGACACGGCGAAGCAGGCCCAGGCGCTGCTGGCCAGCGGCATGGTGCTGCGTGAACTCGGCGAGCCGGGTCAGGCCGGAGAAGCACTGACGCGGGCACTCAGCCTGAGTGAGCGAATGAAGGACCGCTCCATGCACGCCTCGGTCCTCAACCAGCAGGCCGCGCTCTCGCAAACCAGCGGCAATGCGAAGCTGGCCCTGGAGCAACTCGGCGGCGCACTCGAAATCCGCCGCCAGCTGGCCGACAACCTTGGCGCGGCGCAGTGTCTGAACAACATCGGGCAGGTTCACCTGAGCCGCCACGAACTGCCCACGGCCCTCCAGACGCTGACCGAGGCCTACGAGCTGCTCAAGACGGTCGATGACCCCAGCACCAGCGCCCACTGCCTGGTGAATATCGGCTTCGTTTACGAGGAAATGGGCGATCACCAGCTCAGCTACGACTACCACGCCAGGGCCCTCGAACTGGCGCGCGGACACGGCAACCACACCCTGGAGCTGTATTGCCTCAATAACCTCGCTGAAGCAGTCAGCAGCTTAAAGCGCCATCAGGAAGCCTGGGAGCTGTTTACCCAGGCACTGAGCATGTCTGAGCGCATCGGCATGCGCTACCTCAGTGGCTGCGCCCACCACGGTCTGGGCCGGGCGGCCACGGCCCTAGAGCGTCCTGGCGACGCTGTCACGCACCACCAGCAGGCACTGGACATCGCCGCTGAACTCGGTGAGGCCCAGAGCGAGATCGACGCCCTGCTGGGCCTGGGAGAAGCGTACCTGGCGCTGGAGCAGCCCATCAGGGCGCAAGAAGCCCTAGGGCGCGCCCTGCCCCTGGCGATAGATGCGGTGGCCCACAAGCAGGTGGCGCGCATCCGGGCGCTGCTGGCCCACAGCGCTCAGGCGGCGGGCGACTTTACGGGCGCACTGGATCACCTGTGGGCGCTGCGCGAACTCGAACAGTACCTGTTCAACGACGAGCGCGAACGCCACACCCGGCAACTCACTGTGCAGTTTGATGTGGAGCGTGCCCACCACGAAACGGCGGTGTCGAACCTGAAAACTGGGATCGCCCAGCAGGCCTATCAGGCGGCTGAACTCAAGGTCAGCGAGCAGACCCGGCGCTTGGCCCAGACACAAGTCGAGGTGGCGATCAGGCTGGCCAACGCCGCCGAGTACCGCGACGATGTGACCGGCGAACACACCCTGCGGGTCGGTCACGTTTCGGCGTTGCTGGCCCAGCAGCTGAATTTTCCTGCCGAAGACGTCGCGCTGCTGAGGGTAGCGGCGCGGCTGCACGACGTGGGGAAGATCGGCATTTCCGATTTGATTTTGCAAAAGCCCGCCAAGCTCACCGAAGAGGAATTCGAGACGATGAAGCGCCACACGACCATCGGCGGCCAGATTCTGGCGGGCGGCGTGTCGCCCCTTCTGCAAATGGCCGAGCAGATCGCTCTGGGCCACCATGAGCAGTGGAGTGGGCGTGGCTATCCCCAGGGCCTGAGCGGCGAGGCGATTGCCCCGGTGGCCCGCATCGTCGCCGTGGCTGACGTGTACGACGCGCTGCTCAACCCCCGCCCCTACAAATGCGCCTGGGAACTTGGCGAGGTGCTCGGCGAAATTCGCCAGCAACGCGGGCGGCACTTTCAGCCGGAAATTGTCGATGCCCTGCTGGCGCTGCACGCTTCAGGCGAGTTGCCGCTACGCACCCTGCGGCACGACGACACGCCGCTGCAAGATATCCTGATCAAAAGGAGTGCGGTGGAAACGCAGCCGGGCCAGGCTCCACTGCCAAGGAGCCGTGACGGTGCCGGGCACCTGCTGGAGCTGGAACATAAGTATCAGCAGGCCTGTCAGACCATCGACACCCTGAAGGTCGCGGCCTTTACCGACGCCCTGACGGGGCTGGCCAATCGCCGCGCCTTCGAGGACGAACTCCAGACTGAAATTCTGCACGCGGTCCGCCACCAGCACCCGCTGAGCGTGGTATCGATGGATGTCGACGGCCTCAAGGGGGTCAACGACCTCGAGGGCCATGACCGGGGAGATACGCTGCTGCGGCAGGTGGCGCTGGCGCTGCGCACCCACATCGGCTCGGTGGGCCGACTCTACCGCATCGGCGGCGACGAATTTGCCGTGGTGGTCGGCCACGTCGGTAAAGCGCAGCAAGCCAGCTTCCTCAAAAACTTGGAGCGGGTGGTTCGCACTGTTCAGCAGCAGGGGTTTCCTTCCACCAACATCAGCGCGGGCATCGCTTCGTTTCCGGAAGAAGCGGCCCTCGAAGGTGACCTGCTGCGCCTGAGTGATCAGCGGATGTACGCCTGCAAAGTCGCCCGCCGCCAGCACCGAGCAGCCACGGCTCCCCACCGCGTCAACTGAGCCGGGCAGGGACGATTGAACTTGGATACGTCGTTCGTGGTGGGCTGCTGACGCCCAACTGGAACAATGTAGATGCAGTGGACTGCATCATCCGTCACATAACTTTCGGCCCACTGCACGTTCTCGCCATCTCGCTGCATGCTCTCCAACACACGATTGGCGTTTTGCGAGGCCCCTCGCAGTTCCTCGCTAGTGATGACTCCCCGCTCTAAAGGGCGAGGCTTCTCTGGTCAGCAAGCGCCGGAGATTGCACGCTCTCGCAGAAGGCAGCATCCCTGCCCCGATTCAGGATATTCAAAGCGGCATGGACATCGCGGTGCATGTCCAGTCCGCAGTTGGCACACAGGTAGGCATGGCCGATTTTAATTTTCTGGCGATGCCCACACTGGTGACAGTCCTGACTCGTATATTTCGGGTCAACCCCGAGAACTCTCCGACCAGCGTTCGCAGCTTTGAGGGAGAGGATGTTGATGAAGCTGGCCCAACCCGCGTCCAGTACACCTTTGGCGGTACGGGAACGGGCCAGCCCGATGATGTTGAGGTCTTCGTGAAACACGGTGTCGTGGCGATTCACCAGAGTGCGGGCCGTCTTGTGGTGGAAGTCCCGGCGACGATTGGCGACCCGGCGATGCTCAGCAGCGACCTGACGCTTCAGCGCCTTGTGGCGGCGGCTGCCCCGCTTCCTCTTGCTGGCGGCCCGCTGAAGCAGGCCAATTTTGCGCTCCGACTTCTTGAAGTGACGGGGAGCCGGAACGAACTCGCCGTCCGACGTGATGAGGAAGTTTGGATTCGTGCCGAGGTCAATCCCAATCACGTCACCCGTCGCGGGGAGGGGTGCAGCTTCGACCTCGCAGGCAAACACGATGAACCACTTGTCACCCTCCCGCTTGACGGTGGCCGTCTTGACCTGCCCTTCAAGCGGACGGTGGAACGTGCAGCGCACGTTCCCAATCTTGGAGAGGTCGACCTTCCCAGAATCTTCCAGGGGCATCGCCCCCGTCTTACCCGCTTGCGGGTAAGTAAAGGAGTCGTAGTGGTTGCGCCCTTTGAACCTCGGATACCCGGCAGTCTGTTTTGCCTTGACCCGCCGAAAGAATCCCTTGAAGGATTTGTCCAGCCGCTCTATGACGTCCTGCAACACCTGGGAGTGGATTCCCTTGTACTCCGGCAGGTCGGCCTTGATTTCAGTCAGGGCGCGTTTCTGTTCGTAGTAGCGGACCGAGACGCCGCTTTTCTTGTAGGCTCCCCTGCGTTCCTCAAGGGCCGCGTTGTACAACTGGCGGCACAGGTACAGCGTGGTATCCAACGCCTTCTCCTGCGTGACGTTCGGGAAAAGCCTATATTTCATGGCCTTAAACCCCATCGTCTTCCACCTGCCCTTTGCGCTGCCCTTCGATGTACCGCTGAATCACCTCGGCGGAGATGTTGCCCGCCGACCCGACGTAGTAGGCATTCGTCCACAGGTGGCCGCGCCGCTTCAGCTCGGGGAACTCCTGAAGGAGAAGCCGAGCTGAGACGCCCTTCAGAATCTTGGCGATGTCGGACGGTGCCCATTTCGGCGGGCAGGACACGAACACATGCACGTGGTCCGGCATGACCTCCATGCCCCAGATGAGCCAATCCCGTTCAGCGCAGGTAGCCGTGAAAATCTCCATCAGGCGGTCACGGGACGGGCCGAAGAACGAACGACGGCGGTACTTCGGCGTGAACACCAGATGGTAGTTCAAATTGAAGTGTGCATGTCGTGTTGAACGCTCTTGGGCCATATGCACATGGTAGCAGATAAACCACTAGATTTCTAGCCCGTGCGGTGCTTTAGCTTTGCGGCACCTGCGGTGCCGAGGGCTTATATCCCCGCCCTGAAGGACGGGGGATGATGCCCTTTTCTCTAAGTTTTCCGGCACCTGGAATCTCCTGTTCGATCAGATATTTCGGCATCCACTCTCCCGCGACTAGGAAGGCTTCGGCCGGATGCGCCATAAACTCGTGCGGTGGGCAAGCGCCCAGGATACGTCCATCGCAGTCCGTGTCTCCGGAAATCAGGAGCGAATTTACTCCCGTGATGCAGGCCGGGTATCTCGCTGTTACACCACACATGGGAGCCACTACACCTGTCAACTTCCCTCACTGAGTGAGTAAGGGTCAGGCCCGCGCCGTCAGACAGCGGAAGCTGGCCCCGATGGTGTAGCTGCCGTCTGGCTGGCGATACGGCTCCATCGCCCGGCTGATGGCTGTCTGGACTGCTTCCTCACCGGAGTGGTTGATGGCCCGCACCGCGACCCCGGCCGAAAGTTGCGCGCGCAGGGCCGTGGAGAGGTTGGCGTAGTGCCACAGCAAAGGTACGTCGAAGACCTCCAGCGGTTCCAGACCTGCGCCAGTCGCAAATGCCCGCAGGGCCACCTCGTCCGAGAGGGCAAACGGGCCGGGTGCACCGGGGGGCGGGGGCGGCAGCAGCGGCCCGAACGTCCTGACCACTGAGGCTGCCTCCATCTCTTCCGGCTCGCCCCAGGTCATGATCAGCACCTGGCCGCCCGGTCTGGTGACCCGCTTCGCCTCGCCCAGCGCGATGCCTGGGTTTCCGGCGTACTGGAACGAGTTGAATCCGGTCACCAGATCGAAACGGTCATCCGCGTAGGGCAGGACTTCAAGGTCGCCCTCCAGGAATTCGGCGGTCGGCACCCGTTCCTGAGCAATCGCCAGCATGTTGGGTGAGGCGTCGAGACCCCGAACCGACGCGCCCCGTTCGGCGGCGAGCTGCGCGGCCATCCCGGCACCGCATCCCACGTCAAGGTGGTCGCACCCTGCTGACAAGCCGAGGCGCTCGTAGGCGGCCAGATACACGGGTCGGCACTGGCCTTCCTGAAGGTCGGCCCAGTCCCGTGCCCGGCTGCCCCAGAGCGGGGCGTTGACGGCGGCGGTGCGAGGTCTCGGTTCACTGGTCATACATGCCTCCACCTTCTGGCGAGCGTGTGCTTCTTGCAGCTGTGTGCGGCCCTCAGTTGGACGGCGGTGTGGGTGCCTGGCGCGGCGGCAGACGAAGGGCAGGGAAGGCCCCGAAGCTCAGGTCTTCCCTGCCGACATGTCCTCTGAACCCAGATGAAGGCAGCACCACCGCTGAATGTCGTTTCTACAGCAGCCCGTCTTGCCAGGAGCCGCTCATTTGACCGGAGTGACCAACTCAGCTCCGTCGAGCAGCAGAAACGCCGACACGTAAGTCGCAGGCAGCGTGGTCATGTTGCAAAAGTTGTGGACGTCCCCTGCCGGGTAGATGTAGGCCTCACCCGCCTTGTACGTCTTGCTGGTGGCCGGAGTGGTGGCTGTGGCCTGCGTTTGCACGACGATTTCTCCACTCAGCACGGTCTCGATGCCCGGCCCGCCGTGGACATGAAAGCCGGAGCAAACCCCTGGCGAAAACTCGAGATAGGATTGGTCGACCTGCACCGTGGCCGGAAGTGGCGGAGGCGTGAAGACGTTATTGTAGACAACCCGGAACCCAGGATCCGGTGCGGCTGGAGTCTGGGCCTGTGACGCTCCCAGCAGCAGACCCCCAATGCAGACGACGGCGCACAGACGCGTAAATGCTCCCCTCATGCTTTCCCCCTGGCAAGGCGTATTTGCCCTGCGAACCAGAAAATCCTCTGAACCCAGATGAAGGCGGCACCACCGCTGAATGTCGTCTCTACAGCGGCCCAGTTTGCCGGGAGCCGCTCATTCGTCCGGCGTGGTCGGCGCGGCTCCGTTAGGCAGTAGGAGCACCGCTGTGTAGGACGCGGGCAGCGTGGTCATGTTGCAGAAGTTGTGGACGTCTCCTGCCGGGTAGATGTAGGCCTCACCCGCCTTGTAGGTCTTGCTGCTGGCCGGGGTGGTGGCTGTGGCTCTGGTTTCCACCATGACCTCGCCAGTCAGCACGGTCTCGATGCCTGGACCGCCGTGGTGATGAAAGCCGGTGCAGATTCCTGCCGGAAGATCGAGCACGTCTTGCTCCACCTGCACTGTGGCCGGGAGTGGCGGAGGAGTGAAAGCGTGCGCCGAGACAACCTTGAACTCGGGCTTCGGCGCGTCTGAAGTCTGGGCCTGTGACGCTCCCAGCAGCAGACCCCCAATGCAGACGACGGTGCATAGATGCGCAAATGCTCCTCTCATGCTTTCCCCCTGGCAAGGCGTACTTGCCCTGCGAACCAGAACATCCCTCTTCCAGTCGCCCTGTAAGTGGTGCTTTCACTTTCCGAACCTTCCCTCACTGAACGGATGGACCAGAATCCGGATCAGCCCTCAGTGATGCCTTACGGTAGGCGCTGGGAGGACACCTTCACATCAGCAATACTCGGTAGTCTGCCCTGGTAGTAGGATTCGGTACACCGCCGCAAATCTGAAGAAGCACGGCCAGCCAGGAGTGTGGGGACCGTACGCCCGGTACGGAAGCCCGGTATGGTCAATCTGATCGGTCACCGACCAACATCGGTCTTGACCTGCTGTTACGGGTGGAGAACCGTTCGCTGTTTGGTGGCCCAGCGGGTCCGTTGCATGCGGTTGCACAGCCCCTGGTCGTGTTGCCGCACGATAATGTCGCGCGGTGCCCCAGCCTTTGCCCCGTGACATGAAGCATAAAACGCTCAATTTGATAGAACCCCAGAACACAGGCGGCAGGCGGACACCCACTTATGGGGGTGCCCGCCTGCATTCACCCGCTTAGAGACCGCTGGCGTAGGCCGTGCCCATCACCGGTACACCGAAGCTGGTCAGCGCCTGGCCGTCCGAGGACAGGGTAATGGTGCTGATGGCGTTGACAGAACTGCGCTTGCTCTCCCGCTGCACCGAGACGGTCAGCAGGGCGTCTGAGCCGTCCTGCTCCGCTTTCGCGAGGGTGATGGTGGTGCCGACAGGCAGGTTGCCCGCCGCGAGCGTCAGGTTGCTGGGCAGACTGCCGCCGAGTTGCGCAAGCGGCATGCGCAGCATCATCCATTTCGACTCGGTATAGAGAGCCGAATAAGCAATATCACCTTTTTTGTTGCAGATCATGACGCTGCTGGAGATGTCGGCGCTGGGCGCGGCGAGGGCAACGGGGGCGAACAGGGCGGCGGCGACGGTCAGGCAGGCAATGAACTTACGCATGGTGCGTCCTCCAGGGCAGGGCAGACCTACCGCTGCGCTCCTTTTTCATCCCCATGGGACGACGGGCAGCGCGAAGAGAAACGGGTGAACGACGCCGAAAACCCAGGGAGCCTGGTGCGCTGCTCCCCCTCTGCATCAGCGTTGCGCTGACCCTTTCAGGGTGCGCGTTCTCGGGGAAAAGTACATCGCCACAACTGCGAATACCCCGGCTGACGACCCTGGCAGCACTAGGTACGCCCCTGGGTCTGCGTTCTCTACGGGTACAGCAGATAGCGGCGGCGGCGGGAGTTCGCCGTCACGTCCGGAAGATGTGTTTCCAGCTCAGTTCTTCGCTTCGTTTTTGCCGTTGAGGGGACCAGTAGAGGGTTAGTCAAGCGCCAGTCAAGACCTGGGTTGTCCTGACGTCTCTGCGGAACCTGGTGCGTCTGGCGGCGCGTGCTCGATGGCCCAGCGGGCCAGTTCTACCCGGTTGCGTAGCCCCAGTTTGCCGAGGAGGTTGCTGACGTGTTTGCTCGCCGTGCCCGGACTGATGCCCAGCAGGCGGGCGACCTTCCGGTCCGGGTGGCCCTGCGCGACGAGCGCCAGCACCTCCCATTCACGGGGCGTCAGGGCTGGACGGGCGTCTGGACGCTGCGCGGGTACGGACAGGTGCTGCACCAGCTGTTCAGCCAGCTCCACCGCATCCGGCAACAGCAGGCGTGTTCCTGCCGCCCAGGCCTCGAGGTAGCTGTCCTCCCCCAACACCTGACGGGCCTGGGCCAGATCACGCCGGAGCTGGAGGTCCGAGACGCTTTGCGATTGTTCCAGACATGGGTCATTCACGAACGCCGCGAACTGTACCAGGGTGCGCCAGTCCTGCACGTCCGCCGCCAGTAGGGTCAGGCTCCAGCTCAGGACAGCGCCGGCCACGCTCCTGAAGCCCTGCCTGGCCGCCTCGTGGAGGCAGGCAAGCAGCAGCGTCATGGCCTCAGCCCGCCGGTTCAGGTGCAACATCAGTTGGCCCATCAGGTTCTGGGTGAGAAGTTCAAACACATGGTTACTGACCTCCCGGTAATACTGGCGGGCCAGTGTGGCGTAGTTCAGGGCCTCCTCGTGCCGACCCAGTTCCAGCAGGCAGCGGGCGGCTGCCAGACGCGAAATGGGCCGGTTCATCCGCCCCCTGGGGGTCTGGCAGCCGCCGACCATCCGTTCAGGTTCCTCGCGCAGCACCTGCTCCACGCGTTCCCAGGCTTGATCGGCGCGGCCTGTCGCCAGTTCCACTTCGGCGAGGGCGAGGCTGGTCATGGCGGTGGCGTCCTGGTCGTCCAGCTCCTGGCAGATCGTCAGCATCTCTTGCAGTCGCACTTCTGCAACCTGCAACTGCCCAGTGGCATTCAGGCTGTAAGTACTGACTTGCAGTGCCCGCAGCAGCATCTGCCGGTCCTCGGGAGCGGGGAGAGCCAGCACCTGATCCGTCAGCAGCGAGTCCTGGTCAGTCAGACCGAAGGACATCCAGAAAAATCCGATCGTGCAGAGGTAGCGGTAGGCGAGGTCGGCCTGACCCTGCTGTATGACCCAGACCATCCCGGCCCGGATGTTGGGATAGTGCGGCAGGTAACTTGCCCGGTGGTCAATGTCGCCCTGTGACCACTTGCGGATGGCCTCCTCGATCATTCCCAGAAAGTAGCGGGCATGTCGGTCACGCCAGGTCTGCGCCAGCGGGTTGTGGGCGAGGTGCTCGGCGGCGAGTTCACGCAGCGGTTGCAGGATCTTCCAGCGCGTTTCTGGCGTGTCCAGGCGCTGCACGAAGCTCTGGTCCAGGAGCATCTCGATCCGGTCAAGCGCGTCCTGTGAGCCCCAGACCGCTGTCAGCCCCGCCGGAGTAAAGCCGCCCTCGAACAGAGCGCAGCACTCGAAGATGTCACGGTCATCCCCGCCCAGCAGGTCGTAACTCCACTGCACGGCGGCGCGCAGCGAACGCAGCCGTTCCGGACGGTCCCGGAAATCCGCGTGCAGTCCCCCCAGTGAGTGTTCCAGTTGCACCAGCAGGTCGGGCAGGGCGTAGCTTCGCAGGCGGGCAGCGGCGAGTTCCAGGGCCAGCGGCACCCCTTCCAGGATTTCGCAGAGCCGGATCACTTCAGGTGTATTATCCGCACCGAGTTGAAAGGAGGGGCGCGAAGCCTGGACGCGCTGCACGAAGAGCTGCACGGCGGGGCTGCACGCGGCCTGGACGGCGCTTCCCGGCAGGGCCAGCGGCTCCACGGGATGCTCGTGTTCGTCATGGAGGCGCAGGGCGGTGCGGCTGGTGACCACGATCTGGAGGGTGCCGTCGCCCGAATGCAGTTCACACAGATGCACCGCTGCCGGGAGGAGGTGCTCGAAGTTGTCGACAATCAGCAGTGTCCGCTGCTGTGCGGCGAATTCACGGATGAGTCGTCCAGGATCGGCCCCATGTGCGGGCAGGGAGAGTGCCAGCGCGATGCTCTTGAGGACCTCGCCTGGGTCGCGTAGGGCAGACAGGTCCACGAACTGGACGTGGTCGTACATCATCTGCACCCACTGGGCCAGGTGCAGGGCGAGCGCCGTTTTGCCGATGCCGCCGGGACCGCGCAGGGTGATGAGCCAGCAGCCGCTGTGCAGGAGTTCGGTCAGACGGCTCAGATCGTGCTCTCGGCCCAGCAGGAGGCCAGGTCCTGCCGGAAGCGGTGCCCCCCTCTGAGGGTTCATGCCTTAGTGTACAGAGTGAATTACCTCACACGGCTCTGTGACCCGTCCCTATTGGAGGAAGACCCCAAACCGGAGTCCTGAGCGCAGGTTTTGGTTCCGAGTCTTAGGTCACCCCAAATGGACTGGAACCTCCACGGCAGCCCGAACGGATGTTATCGTGTGACTGTAAGTACGGCTCCTCCGTATGCTCCTGCTTTGACCGGGTAGGGTTTCACAGCGCAAACTGTTGGCACCGTCGCCACTTCAATACTGCACTTTCGATTGCGTGCCCTACGTTAGGTAGAGGAGGACATATGAAAGGACTTCTGACCCTCTCATTGGCCGCGACTGTCACGCTCGCCTGCGCCGCCCCCACCCGTGGCGGCACCCTGACGTATGGCCGCTTCGCTGACTCGCTCCTGCTCGATCCTGTCTATACGGACGCGAATTTCGACATCCGGATTCTGACCAATATCTACGACACCCTGATTGAAACCGTGCCGGGCACGGACACGTTCCGCCCCGCTCTCGCCTCGGCGTATTCATTCTCGCAGGACGGCAAAACCTTTACGCTCACTGTCCGCCCAGAAGCAAAGTTCTCAGACGGCACACCAGTGAGCGCTGATGATGTGAAGTTCTCGCTCGACCGCGCCCGCGACCCCAAGAACGGCGACTGGAACTTTCTGCTGGACTCCATCGGAACGGTCACGACAAAGGGCGATCAGGTGATCCTCAACCTGAAGCACCCTGATCCCAGTCTCGTGGCTGCGCTCGCCACCTTCAACTCGGCGATCTTACCGAAGAAGCTCTACATGGTCACTCCGGGCAAGAACGACGCGGCCCGCGCCGCCGCTTTCGCCGCGCATCCGGTGGGATCGGGGCCGTTCATGCTCAGCGAATGGGAGCACGGTTCCTCCATGACTCTCAAGCGCAACCCCTACTACTGGCGCAAGGCGGCGGACGGTCAGACGTTGCCTTACCTCGATGCCGTGCATTTTGAAGTGATTCCCGATGACAACACCCGCGTCCTGAAACTACAAGCAGGCGAGTTGCAAGGCGCGGAGTTCATTCCCTTCGCACGCGTGGGGGAACTCAAAGCCGATCCGCAGCTCAATATGGTTCTCTTTTCGTCCACACGGCGCAATTTCATCGTGATGAACAACCGTCCCAAGCTGGTGGGCGGCCAGGCCAATCCGCTCTCAAACCTGAAGTTACGCCAGGCACTCAATGACGCGACCGACAAGGCAACCCTGATCAAACTCGTCGCGTTCGGCAACGGCAAGGTGAGTACGTCCTTCCTGGCGAGTACAACCCCGCTCTACGCCGCGCAGACGGGCTACCCATATGATCTCGCCAAAGCGAAGCAACTCTTCGCGGAGTCCGGTGTCCCAGAAAACCTTTCGCTGAGCCTTCAAATCGTCTCTGGGAATGCCGACCAGATCGCCCTCGCGACCGCGTTGCAGCAGATGTGGAGTGCCATCGGCGTGAAGCTCAGCATTGAGCAGGTCGAGAATGCCAGCTTTTATGGCCGCTCCGGGAACAACGACTTCCAGATGCAATTCGGTGCCGAGACCGATGACATCGCTGATCCCAATGAGGCCACTGCCTACACCGCCGTCTACAAGAACGCGCAGTCCTTCCACACCGGCTTCCAGAGTGCGCGTGTGGATCAGCTCTTCGTGCAGAGTCAGTTCGAACTCAACCAGGCGCAGCGTGCGGGACTGTACAAGCAAATACAGCAACTCTACGTGGCGGCGGCCCCGATCGTGTTCCTCTACGAGCAGCCATTCCCGATTGCGCTTCGCAGCAATGTGCAGGGCTTTGTGCAGACTCCGCTGGGCACCAGCGTCTTCATGAACACCTACTTGACGAAATGATGGTGTGACGGATGGAAGGTGGCTCCCATCAGACCGCTCCGTGATCTGTCCTCGCTGGAGGAAGACCTCAACTGGATTGCTCAGCGTAGGTGTTGGTTCCAGGTCTCCAGATCCCCCTTTCCCTGGAGAGCATCGTTATTCAGTCGAAGCAGCGAAAGGCAACTCTGAACCAGCGGGTTGTAGGTTCGAGTCATATACGCCCCATCATTAAAAAAGCCCCGCCTGGCGCGGGGTTTCTGCATATATTGAGTTTTTCGTACTTGGGCGAGACTGTTTATTTCCGCCCCTCACGCAACCGCTTAAAAAAGTTCAGACAGAACATCAGCAGCGCGAGGCCCGCTCCCGCCCCCTGCGCTGCCGCCGAGTAGTCACCGTCCTCGGCTGAGGTGACGGCCAGTACGCCCAGGCCCAGCACGAACACCGCAAGGAGGGCCAGTACGACCCAGCGCCAGGCTGGACTCACCGGGAGCCGCTGATCACAGCAGGCCCTGTAGTATCAGACTGATCACTGCACAGTAAACGCCGTAGAGCACCGCCGCGCCCAGCACCCAGGAGTGTCGGGCACGTGCCGCGTGGCAGGAGGGTATAGATGGTCAGCTTTTTCGCCACCGACTTATTCCTGCTCGGAGAGCGATTTGGCTTTCTCGGCGCTGGCGACCTCGCTGCGCGCCGAATGCACCGCCCGATAGATGAAGTAGCCCGGCACGCTCAGCACCGCCAGCCCGATCAGGCCGTAGCTCTGGTAGCGGTGCCAGACCTCGATGAAGGCCACCCCGCCCAGCCACATCCCGATCTGCCACACCGCCGTCCAGGACAGCGCGCCCAGAAACGAGCAGGCCAGGTACGGCAGCGGTTTGAGACCTGCCGTGCGGGCGTACAGAATGAACAACGTCCTGAGCGGCCCAAACCAGCGGCTGATGACGGCCATCCAGGGACCATGCTTTTCGAGCATGTTCTGAATCTGAATCAGGCCCAGGCGCTGCTGGGTCTTCTTGGGAATGAGCCTGAGACCGCGCGGCCCGATGTAGTAGCCGATCAGATTGCCCAGGGTATTGCCCAGGGTGCCGAACAGCACCGCTTCCCAGAGCGTGGTGGTTTGCCCCTTGACCATCAGGCCCAGCGCCAGCATGCTGGCTTCGTAAGGAACGCCTGGCAGGCCGATGCCCTCCAGGGTCAATAGGAGAAAGTTGACCAGATGAACGGTGAATGGATCGAGGGTTTCCAGCCAGTGCAGGACGGCGTTGACCATGCTCCTGCCTCAGCGCGACGACTTGCTCAGACGGGCAATCGGCGTTTGTGCGCCGTAGACCTGATCGCCCACGCCCACCAGGAAGTCCACCTCGCCGAAAATGAACAGATCGACCTGTGAGCCTCGCTCGATGAAACTGATCTTCTGGCCGGGCCGGGTGGTCTCGCCCACCTTCACATAAGTGCTGATTTTATTCACGAACTTGTCGGCGATCTCGACCATCGCCACCTTGACCCGGCCCTCGATGAAGATGGTCTGGCGCTCGTTTTCCAGGGCGTAACGCTTGGCGAACAAGTCGACGGCCCGGCGCAGATAGGTGAGCTGGATGTATTCCCAAAGGTCTACCATCGGCAGGTTCAGTTTCGCGCCGTTGTGGACGATGCCGGTGATGCGGCCCTGCATCGGTGCATAGTTGAAATGCACGTCCAGCGGCGACATGTAGATGCCGATCAGCCAGCCTGCCCCCGGCGTCTCACCCTCGGGCCACTCGGCGTGGGTGATTTCCGAGACGCGGATTTTCTGGCCCAGCTTCTCGCTGACGATCTCACCGTTCTCGACCCGGCGTACGTAGACCACCTGGCCGTCGCAGGGACTGGTCAGCAGATCCTCGTCGGTGGGGGTGATGCGCACCGGGTCGCGGTAAAACCAGACGCGCTGCAAGAACAGCAGCACGGCTCCCCAGATCAGAGCGAACGGCAGCAGCCGCCGCAGGAAGGTCAGCAGGAATTTCAACATGGCCAGAGTCTATCAGCGGCGGCCCGGTTCATCAGTGCTGGGATGATTCTCCAGGTACGCCTTGCGGGCGATATACGGCAGCTTGGGCAGGTAGTAGCGGGCAAATCCGGCGGGGCCGTGCCAGGCGGGCGGCGGGGCGTGCGGTGTGCCGAGGTCCTGCCAGACGCCGCTGCGGTATAAGCCGTCGAGGTGCGCGCAGGTGCTTTCCCAGCCGTGGGTTTCGGTGTGGGTCAGCACCCGCTCGGCCTCGGTGTGTTCGGTCCAGTGCAGATCGAAGCCGGTGAGCGCCTCGACTACCTCCGCCCGCGCCCGCAGCGCCGGGGTGAGGCCCATCAGCATCTGCGTTCTCAAGGTGTTGTAATCCTCGCGGCTCCAGGGCAGCGTGTCTGGCAGCCGGGCTACCCGCTCCACCGCCTGCAAGATGGCCCACAACCGCTCGGGGTCCGGCACCGGGTCGAGAACGCGCAACTCCACAGTGCCCAGCCGCCGCGTCACGATCAGGTCCTGAAAGCGCTCGCGGGAATCGGGGCCGAGTTCACCCAGCGCGAACGACGCGCCGACCCGCGAGAGCGCCCCGGTGCCGCCTGCACCGAAATACGGACTGCTGGCGCTTGCCAGGGCCAGCACCGGCAGCACATAAGCCAGATTGCCGTAGAGCCGCGCCCGCTCGCTGCTGGGGTCACTGCCGGAACCGGCAGGCACGCCGACGTGGATGTGCAGGCCCGCCGTGTGGTAGCGGTCACTGCCGGGGAGTGCTCCCAGCGCGACGAGTTGCCCCGATGCAAAAACCCGCGACAGTGCGGTGCGGCGCGATAGGGCCGCCGTAAAGAGGGTGGCAGCGCTCAGCTCGACGGGTGTGCTGACCTCCACGCTGCTCATCACTTCCCGCCGGGCCGCTTTGCCGCGCCGGAAGTTGGTGGCGGTGGCGGCCCAGTTGCGCTTTGGGTCTTGCCACAGCAACCCGCCCATGTTCCACAGGCTGCCCAGCGAGGTGCGCCCGCCGTGCAGCACGAAGACTTCTTCCTCCAGGCCGAAGCTGGGGCGGGCCGACTGACTGCTCGGGGCGGACATGCCAGCGAGTATAGGGGCCTAGAGAAGGTCTTTCTTCATGAATCCTTCGTTTATATTGGTGGGCGCTGATGCGCCTGAAAAAGCCACGCAAATGGAAACGCCTGACCAGCCTGCTGGTGCTGGTGGTTTTGCTGGCAGCCTTTGTCAACGGCTGGTACTGGCTGCCCACCGGCAGCCTGACGCTGCATCAGGTGAAGGCGGCGGCGGCAGCCCTGCCGGAAATGAAGCCGCTCAGCGGGCGGGTGCTGTTCGTCTCGCCGCACCCCGACGATGAGACGCTGGCGGCGGGCGGCATTTTGCAGGACGTTATGGAGAGGGGCGGGCAGGTCTACGTGGTCTTCTTGACCAGCGGCGACGGCTTCGAGTGGGACGCCCGCGCCACCACCCGCGAGCTGAGCGTCAGCCACGCCGACATGCTGCGCCTGGGCCTGCAGCGTATGAACGAGGCCCGCGCCGCGACCAGGGCGCTGGGCATCCCCGCCTCGCACGTCTATTTCCTGGGGTTTCCCGATCAGGGCCTGACGCCGATCTACCTGCAAAACTACCTGGTGCCTTACACCTCGCTGCATACCGGCGTCAACCGGGTGCCGTATGCCGGAACCCTCGCGCCGGGCAAACCCTACACCGGCAAGGAGTTGGATAGGCAGCTGTCCGCCGTCTACGATCTGGTCAAGCCCGAGATCGTGCTGGCCCCCAGCGCCCAGGACGGCCACCCCGACCACCGCACGGCGGCGTATCTGGCCTCACGGCTGGCCTCGCAGCGCGGCGAGAAGCTGTACTTCTACCTGGTTCACGGCGGGCTGGAGTGGCCGCTGCCCAAGGGCCTGCACGAGGGGCTGCCGCTCGCGCCGCCGCGTCCTACCTCGCAGGGCCTCAAGTGGCAGCGCTACCCGGTGACGGCTCCCCAGCGTGCCCGGCAGATCAAAGCCATCCAGGCCTACAAATCGCAACTGGTGGTCATTCCGCGCTTCATGTGGGCCTTCGTGCGCCAGAACGAACTGCTGTTGCCTGCCCCCGCCGAGGGCAGTCCCATTCCGCCTGCCGATCTGGGCAAGTAGCCACGGTCCATGGAACCCGCCGCCCCCGTACCTGCTGCTACCCCACCTGCTGCTGCCGTACCCACCGCCGACGGCTCCCTAAGTGTCTTCAGCGAGCGCTACGGCGAGTGGTACGCGTCGCAGCACGGCGCGGTCCGCCAGTCGCGTACGGTGTTTCTGGAAGGCAGCGCCGCGTGCCTTCACCCGGCCCCCCGCGTGCTGGAGGTCGGTTTCGGGCTGGGCCTGAACTTCCGCACCACCCTGGCCGATGTGACCGGGCGCGGCGTGCCGCTGAACTATCTGGCATTTGAGGCGTTTCCGTTGGCGGCTTCCGATCTGGTGGGTGTGGCCGGAGACGAGGCCCATCCTCTCTGGCGGGCGCTGCTGCACGCCTGGGATGCCGGCCAACAAGCCGGGCATCTGAGCGTTCAGCACGGGCCGCACCGCCTGCGCCTATGGTTTGCCGACATCACCGCCGCATTGCTGCCCCCGCAGTGGGCCGACGCCATCTATCTCGACGGCTTCAGCCCCGCCCGGAACCCGGAAGTCTGGACGCCTGAGTTTCTGGCCCGCCTGGCCGACAGCCTCGCGCCGGGTGGACGGCTGGCGACCTACAGCGCGGCGGGTGCAGTGCGGCGCAGTCTGATCGCGGCGGGTCTGCGGGTGGAGCGGCGGCGTGGCCGGGCTGCCGGGTTGGTGGGCAAGCGCGAGTTTCTGGTGGCCTGCAAACCGTGAGACGCCTGCTGGTCATCGGCGGCGGCATCGTGGGAGCGTCGGCGGCGTATTTCGCGGCGCGGCGCGGCTTTGTGGTGACGCTGCTCGACGCTGGGGAGGGCCGCTCAAGCGACGTGCCCGCTGCGTTGCTCAACCCGGTGCGCGGGCAGAGCGGCAAGGTGGAGGCGCTCTCACTCAAAGGCTTGCGCCAGACCTGGGCCTTGATCCAGGAGCTTGAGGTTTGCGGCCACGTCGTCCCCCACGGTCAGACCGGCGTGCTGCGCCCGGTGCCGGACGAGAAGACCCGGCGCAAGTGGCAGGCCAATTTGCCCGCTGAGTTGCCGCACCGCTGGCGCGAATCTACCGACCTCCCGCCCGGCTGGCACAGCGCTCTGGAGATTCCCGAAGGCGGCTGGGTGAGCGGCGCAGCATTGGTGCGGGTCCTCAAGGTGGCGTCGGGGGCTCGGCTGGTGCGCGGGCGGGCGGCAGCGATCACCGGCAGCGGCGCGGTGCTGGAAGGCGGGACAACCCTGGCTGCCGATCAGGTCATCTGCTGCGGGGGTTCGTTTGGGGCAGCACAGTTCGGTGTGGGCCGGGGCGTTCACCGGGCCGGGAGCCTGTTGCTGCTGGACGAAGCCCCCGAGCAGCCGCTGAGCTTCGGGGCATACCTGTCACCTGCCCAGGTCGGCGGCGTGCTGGGCGCGACCTTCGAGACCCAGGTGGACAGCCATGCGGAAGCGCTGGCCCTCGGCTTGCCGCTGAAATCGCTGGACTGGCTGCTGGACAAGGGGGGGCCCTTACCGATTTGCGCGGCGCTGGCGTCACGGGCCGCTGGACGGGCGTGCGCCTCTCGCCGCTGCGGTGCGGACTGGACGAGTCAGGGGTGTGGCACATCAGCGGGCTGGGCAGCAAGGGCTTCTTGCTGGGGCCACTGCTGGCGCGGGATGTGGTGGCGGGAATGGCGTCTCCGACCCAGGATTGTTGTTCCTCCAGTTGGTACAGATGATGAACCTGACGGAAGCGGTGCATCCATTACACTAAATCCATTATGGCTCACTACCGCATTGCACTGATTGAAGGCGACGGCATCGGCCACGAAGTTATTCCAGCGGCCCGCCGCGTGCTGGACGCCGCAGGTTTCAGCGCCGAGTACGTGGACGCTCAGGCTGGGTACGAATACTTCCTGGATCACGGCACATCTACCCCTCAGGCCACCTACGACGCGGTTGAAACCACCGACGCCACCCTCTTCGGGGCCGCCACCAGTCCCACCGACAAGCCCGCCGGATTCAAGGGCGCGATCCGCCATCTGCGTCAGAAGTACGGCCTATATGCCAACGTGCGCCCCACCAAGACCCGCCCCGTGCCGGGTGCTTACGAGAACGTTGACCTGGTACTGGTGCGCGAGAACACCCAGGGGCTGTATGTGGAACAGGAACGCCGCTACGGCGACACCGCCATTGCTGACACGGTCATTACCAAGGACGCCAGCCTCGCCATCGGCAAATTTGCCGCCAACCTCGCCATGCAGCGCCGCAAGAAGCTGACGGTGGTCCACAAGGCCAACGTGCTGCCAGTCACGCAGGGCCTGTTTCTCAATACCATCATGGATGAGGTCAGCGGCATGGACGGGCTGAATGTCAGCACCATGATCGTGGACAATGCTGCCATGCAGCTTGTCCGCAACCCCCAGCAGTTCGACGTACTGGTCATGACCAACATGTTCGGCGATATCCTCTCCGACCTTGCGGCGGGACTGGTGGGCGGCCTGGGCATCGCAGCCAGCGGCAACATCGGCGATAAGTTCGGCATCTTCGAGTCGGTTCACGGCTCGGCTCCCGACATTGCCGGGCAGGGCGTCGCCAACCCCAC